>JAUVKN010000234.1 GCA_030596245.1 Bacteroidia bacterium
AAACAACAAATTCGGGGCAGACATGGCAGTTGAGGGATAATCAGGACCAATGAATTTATGGACTTACGGTTGATCCGAATAATACATCCAGGATTGTTGCCGGTTCATATTTTAGTCGGCTGGGATATGGTTGGGATTTTAATATTTACATAAGTGAAAATGGTGGCAGCGATTGGGAGCCTAAATTACTGTTTGAAAGAACTGGTGATTTTGAAGCTTTTTATTCAATGTGGACTCAATATTTAGTGCGCACCGAGAAAAACCCGGAAATAATATATATTGGCATCAGGGGAGGTCTGAGTGCCGGTGCGGGTTTGTATCAAAGTGCAGATAACGGAGAGTCATGGGATCGAATAGACATGTATAGCAACGTTGCTGATTTGGCCGTCGACCCAAACAATAAGGATGTCATATACAGTGCCCTGACGAGATGGGGATATGTCAGGAGATCAGATGATGGAGGAGAGAGCTGGGAATTTATCAGTCCGTCCGGTGATGATAAATGGGTGTATGAAATCCATGCCGTTACGGTGGATAATAATTCACAGGTATTTGCGCTCACTAATATAGGCTTGTTTAAATGGGAAGGCGGAGTGACCTGGTCGCTGGTCGAGGGCCTGCAAACGGAAGATCTTAGCTCGATGGCGATTGATAATTCACAGGAGCCTTCAATCTATTATGTGGGTACATCCGGACAGGGTATATTTATTTCAGGTAACAATGGAGCGACATGGGAGAGTTATAATAACGGCATCGAAAATTTGAATATTACCAGACTTAAGATGAATCATACTAATCCAGGGAATCTTTTTGCAGGCACAAAAGACGGTGGAGTCTGGATGACTGCACTGAAAGAAAATGCAACTTATATATCTATCATTAAAAAGCCGGATATTCCGTTTTATATATATCCAAACCCTAACAATGGGACTTTTAATATCGTTTCATACAGTGATAGTGCGTTGAAAGGCAATCTTAAAATAATTAGTCTTTTAGGGGAAGTTATTTATTCTGATAACAATCTTGAAATAGATTCAAATAGCACTTATGAATTAAATATTAATAATGTCATCCCCGGAAACTATATACTCACTTTCAAAAGTGACAAACTAATAATAAATAGAAAAGTTATTTTTATAAAATAGGACACCAGTGAAAATAGGATAATAAACAATTTGATTACTTTAAATTTCGTAGCAAAAAATATTCAGCCCATAGTAGCCGTCCACCCGGAAAGCCTACCAGAGGGCATTAAGAGATGCATTGGAGGACCTGAACACCAAAATTATGGCGGATTCGGATCTTACAACTCTTCACTAAGTTCCCGTATCCGAATGTTCCTGAACTGAACTGCCATATGTACTCCACCATGAAGCTGCAGCCCAATGGGGCCTGATTCATTGATTGTGATGCCTTCATAATCTACGAATGGCTCACCATTCAGGAAGGTCTGTATCCGCTTGCCAGTTACAATGATCCTGAGGTGGTTCCACTCACCCAACTTATGAAAATCGGCCACCTTATCGGTTTGACCCGGATAGGAACCCTTTTCGTCTTTGGGTGCATAAATGCAGGCGGTCATGTCCTTTTGTAATGATCTTGAGATACCAATTTGAACCTGGTGTCCATTTCCACGTGGGAACACTCCTGTATCATAATCATCGGTCAGGGTCTGATACTCTAGTTCCAATTCGTAATCCTTGTATGAACGTTCTGTCCATAACATGGATCCAACCTGGTCGGCATTCTCAGCGTAAAGTATCTTGCCCTCCTTCACCACCCAGTGAGAAGCACTCTCTTCAGGCTCACATTCCCAACCATCCAGGGTTTTGCCGTCAAAAAGGTTCACGTAGTTGCTGGTGCAGCTGGAAATTAATCCCATAAGCACCAGTAAAGTTGAGATTCTCAAATATGCTTTCATGTGATTAAACATTTTTTGGTACAACATAGGGATGCCTGTATTTCCTGGTAAGCAGCATATTCCCCTCGTTACTATCTATAAACTTCTCAAATTCACCGTTGAATTCCAGCGTCTCTCCTACCCTGTAGGCAACATTACCCAGGTGAGGAAGCACTGAGGACATATGTCCATCAAGTATATCACAGTTCAGGTCGAACCGGTCACCAGAACGAACGGCATCGATGAAGTTGGCGGAATGTCCGCCACTGATTGGCGCCGCACGGAAAGACTGATCACCACCCACAGCAGCTCCTTCAACCTCCATACCGGACCCTGCAAAGGGTTCCTTCTCTCTGCCCCTGTATGCCTTCCATTTGGATCCGTTCACCTCAAGCCACCCATCGGTTCCATAAAACAGGTTTCCGATCTTTATGCCAGCGTTGGCCTCAGCATTTGTATACCGACCGCGTGTCTCAAATTCCAGGATCTTTCCATCCTCATATTCAAACAGGGATGTTTGGGTATTAGGAGTTTCCTGTGAACACCCATGAGGCGAAATTCCAAAAATACCTCCCATGGACTGAACCTTGACCGGATGCACTTTTTTATTAAGCCCCCAGCGTGCTACATCAAACTGGTGGGGACCCTGGTTGCCAGTATCTCCATTTCCGGTATTCCAGTGCCAGTGCCAGTTATAATGCCCCCTCTTCTCGTTGTATGGACGGTAGGTTGCCGATCCCAGCCACATATCATAATCCAGGGTTGAAGGGGCCTCACTGTCTGCAGATATTCCGAATGAATCCCTTGGTTTAAAGCAAGTTCCACGTGCCATAAAGACATCTCCGATTCCTCCGTCATGCAGAAAGTTCATGGCCTGCATTACATTGCTGTTGGAACGGTTCTGGAAACCCACCTGGACCACCCTGTTGTATTTCCTCGCAGCTTCTACCATTTTGCGACCTTCCCATACGTTATGCGAACTTGGTTTCTCCACATAGACGTGTTTGCCTGCCTCGCAAGCCCAGATTGCACCCAGTGCATGCCAGTGGTTGGGAGTTGCCATGCTAACTGCATCTATCTCCGGGTCATCAAATACCTTGCGCATGTCCTGGACGGCTACAGGTTTATTCCCTTTCTGGTTTTCAGCAACCCTTTGAACAGATGCATCAAAGAATTGGGTATCCACATCGCATACTGTTTTAACAAATACACCCTTCTCATACATTTCAGAAAAAGCATTCATATGGCTTTTCCCCTGGCCTCGCAATCCGATAACTGCCACATTTACACGATCGTTGGCCCCCAGGATCCTTCCATAAGACCTGGCCGAAAGTGCACTTAAGCCCACAGATACACCCGCGGTACTCAGTGCTGTTTTTTTAATAAATGTTCTTCTGTTTTCCATAGTTGGTTTTATTTAGTCCCATGAAGCTATCACAGGATTGATTTATTCAGGATTCTTTGGAACTGTAACTCCTTCAATTGAGTATAAAGATAAGAATTATAACCTTTATATGAATACGCGTAATCATTTTACAAAGGATTCCTTACATTGTGTATATGAAAACAAATCACATCCGGAATTTCGCACTTTTTAGTATCCTGATCACAGCATTCCTGGCATGCTCAAATCCTGCAGATACTACTTCCACAGGTATTGTGGAATTATGGCCGGAAGTTACTTCCACTATGAAGCCCTGGACCCGGTGGTGGTGGATGGGAAATGCAGTGGACAAAGAGAATATCACCAAAAGACTGGATGAGTTTTCAAAGGTGGGTATCGGCGGAGTAGAGATTACCCCCATTTACGGAGTGAAGGGCTACGAGGAGAAATTCCTCCGGCACCTGTCATCTGAATGGATGGAGATGCTTATTCACACCCTTGATGAGGCCGATCGGCTAGGTCTTGGAGTGGATATGGTAATGGGTACAGGATGGCCATATGGTGGCCCACAGGTTGAACCTGAATTTGCTGCAGGGAAGATGTATATCCAGACCTATACGTTGAAAGCAGGTGAAAAATTCGGGCAGAGGATTACCTTCAAAGAACCTGACTTACACACACTTGTTAAGCTACAGTACCTTTTCGCTTTCGACAAGGATGGACAGAAAAAGGAACTTACTTCCCTGTTGGTGAACGGAAATCTGGAATGGACACCGGACAATGATTATGTGTTATATGCCATTTTCCTGGGCAGGACCGGACAACAAGTGAAAAGGTCTGCTCCGGGCGGTGAGGGACTGGTCCTGGATCATTTTTCGAAAGATGCCCTGAGGGATTACCTGGAACCCTATGAGAACTCCCTCATCCCTGTTCAGAACAGGCTGCGCGCACTATTCAACGACAGTTATGAAGTTTATGGAGCCGATTATACGCCCCGTTTGTTTACAGAATTCCAACAAAGACGCGGATATGATCTCGCGGATCACATTCCTCAATTGATCCCTGAAACTGTTGGTGAAGATGCACTCCGGGTCCTTGCTGACTACCGGGAAACCATTTCTGACCTGGTGTTGGAAGATTTTTCAGAGAACTGGAGCCGGTGGGCCCGGGAGCATTCATTCAAAACAAAATACCAGGCACACGGGTGTCCGGGAAACCTGCTGGATATCTACGCCACTGCCGATATCCCTGAATGTGAATCCTTTTACGGCACCCAATTCAATATCCCGGGAGTTCGATGGGAAGCATCCGATGCCAATAAAGCCCAACCGGATTTGATTATGCTAAAATTTGCTTCCTCAGCAGCTCATATCTCTGGTAAAAAACTGACCTCTTCAGAGACCCTTACATGGCTAAGGGAACATTTTAAGACTGCCCTGTCCCAATGCAAGCCTGAAGTGGAGCAAATCTTCCTTTCCGGGGTTAACCATGTGTTTTTTCACGGATCAACCTATTTTCCGGATGAGGCAGAATGGCCCGGATGGAAATTTTATGCTTCGGTAAATTTTGTACCTACCTCTACCCTATGGACTGATTCTCGCTCCATGTTTGAATACATCACCCGGTGCCAGTCCATGCTCCAATCCGGAAGAAGTGACAACGAAATCCTGGTTTACTGGCCATTCCATGATATAATCGGAGAGGATCTTGAGGGTCAACTTTTGCTACAACTGGGCATTAACAACAAAGATGAATGGCTGGTGCCCACTCCCTTCTATCAGCTTGTCACCAAGCTCATGGAGCAGGGGTATTCGGTGGATTTTGTATCTGACCGGTACCTGAAGGAGGCAGTAGTACAAAGTGGGAAGATCAGTTTATCCGGTATGGAATACGAAGCTTTGGTTGTGCCGGAATGTAGAAATATGACTGTTGAATCCTTCAAATTATTGGCTGGACTCTCTGCATCCGGGGGAAAGGTAGTCTTCGAGCAAGTTCCTGAAACTGTTCCTGGATATCACATGCATGAGAAAAGAACAGATCAATTACAAGAGTTGATCAGGGAATCAGAGAAAGATATTATTATCTGTGGTGATGTGACGGGAGACTTGATAAAAATGGGAATTGAGAGGGAGGCGTTGAAAGATTTGGGAATGGATTTCATCCGCAGGGAATTGGAGGATGGAAAAATCTACTACCTGGTTAATCATACACCCCATGAAATTGATGGTTACATCCCCCTGAACTGCCATTCTGAATCTGTCATGATCATGGATCCACAAACCGGAAAATCCGGACTTGGAGAAATGAAGTCAAGGAAAAAAAGAAGTGAAGTTTTCATCCAGTTAAAGCCGGGAGAGTCCCTTATCCTTCGAACTTTCGAGACCGAAATCTATGCAGATAACTGGCTTTACCTCCAGGAAGAGGGAGCCCCGGTTACAATAGCTGGAACCTGGGAGCTGGAATTTATTTCCGGAGGTCCTGCGATTCCGGAAAACGCAACCATGAATAAACTTCAATCCTGGACCAGTCTCAGCAACCAGACAGAGGCATTCAGTGGCACGGTTCGTTACAAAATTCAGTTCGAAAACCCGGATCATGAAGTCACACACTGGATGCTGGACCTGGGTGATGTCAGGGAGAGTGCAAGGGTATGGATCAATGAGGAATACATGGGTTGTTTATGGTCGGTCCCATTTTCCGCAGTGACAGACAAACTGCGTGAGGGGGAAAACAGACTTAAGATTGAGGTGACTAACCTGTCGGCCAATCGCATCATTGACCTGGAAAGAAGGGGTATTGAATGGAAGATTTTCTATGAGATCAATATGGTGAATCGCCATTACAAAAAATTTGATGCCACAGGCTGGGACCCCATGCCATCCGGATTGCTGGGAGAGGTTTCCATAACTCCAATGCATAAAAAAGTACCTGGAAGATGAAGCTGCTATTTGTTATCTCTGCGGCATTATTCATGGGGGCCTGCAACGGCAATCAACAAAAATCCATGTCCGGCGCCAGGCCCAACATCATCTTTATTCTGGCTGATGACATGGGGTGGGCTGATTTGCCTGCTTATGGCAACCAATTCAATGAAGCACCCAACCTAACCCGTATGGCTTCAGAAGGAATCCGCTTTACCGATGCCTATGCCGCCTGTCCCGTCTGTTCCCCTACCAGGGCCAGCATCATGAGCGGTCAATACCCTGTCAGGGTTGGGATCATCGATTTCATCACAGGGCATTGGCGCCCTTTTGAGGAGGTAATCGTCCCTACAAACAGGCAGCAGTATTTGCCCCTGGAAATATATACAATGGGCGAAACTATGAAAGATGCAGGGTATACGACGGGGTATTTTGGTAAATGGCACCTGGGGGACAGGAATTACTATCCTGAATATCAGGGGTTTGATGTGAGTAACGTATACCAGGGCGGAGGTTTCTTTAACTTCTCCGGGAGGATGAGCACCCCAATTGAAACAGCTCCCGGGACTGTTCTGGCTGAAGCCCTCACTGACCTCAGCCTGAAATTCATTGAGGATTCCAGGGAGGATCCTTTCTTCCTGTTCCTTTCACATTTTGATGTTCATGTACAATTGGATGCTGATTCTGCACTAATCGAAAAATACCTTGCGAAAGAAAAGGTGCCGGGGTATCCCGGCAATGCAGTATATGCAGCCATGGTG
>JAUVKN010000146.1 GCA_030596245.1 Bacteroidia bacterium
CCTGGCACTCCCGGTTGAATTGATGCCTCCACCAACAATCAGGGGGAGGGAGATATTTTTCCGGATGGCCCGGATCATCTCCGGTCCCACCATATTATCAGCTCCGCTGCCGGCTTCCAGGTAGATAGACTTCATCCCCAACATCTCCCCGGCCATGGCTGTAGACACTGCAATTTCGGGTTTCCCCGCAGGAATTGGCTTGGTATTGCTCATGTACTCCACGGAGGTGGATTTACCATTTTCAATCAGCATGTACCCTGTAGGAATCACTTCGATCCCTGACCGGTGCAGGTGAGGTGCTGCCAGGACATGATTCCCGATCAGGAATTCGGGATTGCGTCCCGAGATCAATGAGAGGAAAAGGATCCCGTCGGCCCGATCAGAGAGTTGTATTATATTTCCGGGAAAGATAAAGACCGGTATGCGGGTGCCCAGTTTCAGGGCTGTGATGGTGATTTCAATGGGGTCGAACAGTATGCTGCTTCCCACCAGCAACAGGTCGGGCGGATCCTGGTTGAGGTGACGAATCAATTCATCCAGGGACCGGTCATCGTACTTGTCAGGATCCACCAGCAGTGCGAAGCGTTTCCTGCTCCTGTCATGGAGTTGTTCGTAAAAACTGTTCATTCTTTCACGCACCAGACCAGTGCATAGTTATCGTGTTGCAAGTATTCCAGTTCAAAATCTTCTTCACCGTTCCCATTGATCACATGTCCGTTCATAAAACCATGTTCGTCGGGACTAAAAGGGGCGATGGTGAGCCCGTCCCGGAAATTGATATCCTGCTTGTCACAGATCTTGTACATGGCCTCTTTGGCACACCAGTGCAGGTAGAGGTGAAACTTTTTCATCTCCGGATCGGTGGTAATACTCTCCTTGGCATTGATGAATTTATCGGCCACCTTGCTGATCTTGCCCGACATAAACTCCAGGTCAATCCCCACCCGTTTGTCTTTACTGATCATCACTGCAGTAAGGTTGTTTGAATGGGAGATGCTGATGCGATGGGTATTGCCCCTGACAAACGGTTTGTTCTCGGAGTTATAGAGGATGCGGGTGTCCTTTCCCAGCATGTTCTTCACAAGAGCACGTACGCTGAGCCACTCTACCTTCCTGCTGATGTTCTTGAAGCTATCCAGTTTGGTCTTCTCCACTGTGGCCAGATCGACCATGCCGTACAGTGAATCGAAATCCTCTGTAATCTCCCACACACCCAGATGGCAATCAGGCAATATTTCTGTCTTCAAAAATACTCCCACGATATCTTGTATCAGGTTCTCTTTTAGGGGTGACTAAGTTAAACAAATTTGATTAATACTTCCATTCAATGGTCTCTATCATATGAATGATGTCCTCACGTAAGAATTCAATGACCGGATTCAGCGAGTCACGGTTGGGACTACAATTAAAGTAGAGCGAACCCCTCAGAAAGTGACGGGTGCTGTCGGTGACAAAGAACTGAACAGCAGAAGCCACATCACCTTTCAGATCATACACCATCCCAAATTGCCTCTGTTCACGGTGGATAAAGGGCGACTCTTCGATCCCCTGAGCCTTCACCGTATGTTTATAAACCAGCGTACGACAGTCGGTAATATAATCACCCAGGTTGTCTGTGACAGGTTTGTAACTCAGGTGGATCTTCCCGTTAAATTGCGGGATCACCACATTGATCCATCCGGATCCTGCCCCCCGGCTGATGTCTGTCTCCACATGCGCATACCCGGGTATCTCAAACTGGAAAAACTCCTGTCCCGTATAGAGCGTGTATGATTTTTCCGGGGTTTCGATCCGTACATACCCCGATGGTTTCGGGGTGTATGTGCGGTCGCATGAAATCACCAGGAACGGCAGGGTCAGCAACAATAATATGGGTTGTCGAAAGGTCATTTATCTCTATAACGTTGGCATTCCGATCCGGATCATCTTACCTCTTTCAGGTATACTTTTACCTCTTTGATCCTTCTTTTGTCCATGCCCAGCACGGTAAATTCAACACTCTTGCAATGGATGATATCATTCACTCGGGGAAAACCTCCCTTCAATTCAAGGATCAGTCCGGCCACCGTCTCCGCATCCCCTTTCACATCGTCGAACAGCTCATCATCCAGTTCGGTAACCTTATAAAAATCGTTAAGCAGGGTTTTGCCGTCAAAGATCGTGGTGCGGTCATCGATCCTCCTGTATAACTCCTCCTTTTCGTCCGATTCGTCGGTGATCTCACCCACCACCACCTCCAGGATATCTTCCATGGTGACAATCCCCTCGGTTCCTCCGTATTCATCGACCACAATGGCCAGGTGGATCTTCTTCTCCTGGAACTCCTTCAACAGGTCGTTTATTTTTTTTGTCTCAGGCACAAAGAAAGGATCACGGATGAGCTTCTGCCAGTTGAACTCATCTTCTTGATTGAGATGGGGCAACAGATCCTTCACGTAGAGAATCCCCTTCAGATGATCGGAGGTCTCTTCGAAGACCGGGATCCGTGAGTAGCCCGATTCGATAATAATTTTTGTCAGCGTTCTCAGGTCAGTCTCGATATCCACGGTAGTTACATCGGTCCTCGGTTTCATGATCTCGGAGACCTCCAGGTTGCTGAAACGTACAATGCCTTCCAGCATATCCTTTTCATTCTGCACCACTCCGGTGGTGAGGTCCAGTGCCTCCGACAGGTCATCCATGGAGATCTTATGTTTTTTTTTGGCCAGTCGACGGTTCACCAGTCCGGTGGACCTGATCAGGATGTAGATGAGCGGTTGAAAGAGCCTGTCAAGGGCGATCAGCGGTATGGCCATCAACCTGGCAAATTGGGGAGCAAACCGGTTGGCATATACCTTGGGGACGATCTCACCAAAAATCAGCAGCAGGAAAGTGATCACAATCACCTGGATCAGAAATCCCAGTGCGGGAGAGCCTGAAAAATTGAACAGCGTCCCCGTCACAAAGGAGGCAATGATCACAATGCCAACATTGATAAAATTATTGGCAATCAGGATATTGGCCAGTAACCTATCCGGTTTTTCCAGGAGGTTCAATACCAGTTGCTCCTTGCGGGAGGGGTGCTCCTTCAGGGTATTGATGTGTTGGGGACTCAGGCTGAAAAAGGCAACTTCCGATCCTGAGATCATGGCCGAGCCGAAGAGCAGGACCGCCACCACGACAATGCCAATGATGGCTCCTGTGGTCATGGGCATCAAAGACGCCTGAAGCAAAATGGATAAAAACGCTGGTTCCAAATCCGGAGTTAAAGGTTAACGATCAAATCAGAATGGGAGATCATCCGGGCCACTGTCCCCGGCATCGAAAGGATCACCCGGTTCGGCAGACGGTTTCTGTGCTTGTCCCGGATCAGCCGAGGGTGCCTGTGCTTGTCCCGGATCAGCCGAGGGTTCCTGTGCTTGTCCCTGGTCTGCCGAGGGTGCCTGTGCTTGTCCCTGGTCTGCCTGAGGAGACTGAACCTGACCTGCACCGGTTGCTTGCCCTGCACTAGCTGCTTGCCCTGCACCGGCTGCTTGCGATGTGCCTGCAGCTTGCCCTGTGCCTCCCTGCACTCCTGCCTCAGATGCATCATCTGGCCTTCTGCCCAGCATCTGCAACTGGTCTCCTACAATCTCGGTGATGTACTTTCTGTTTCCGTCAGCATCATCATAGGAGCGGGTTTTGATCCGTCCCTCTAAGTAAATCTGGGTTCCCTTCTTCACATACTTTTCAGCCACCTGGGCCAGTCCCCTCCACAATACAATATTGTGCCACTCGGTGTTTGAAACGCGTTCACCATTCCTGTTCTTATAGGTTTCACTGGTGGCAAGGGGAAATTTCGTGATGGCGGTTGACTCATCGATATACCTTGTTTCGGGATCTTTTCCCACATTTCCCACCAGGATTACTTTGTTTACGGACATATGCCTGTGATTGATTGTTGCAATTCAAAGATACTAAATTTTGACTACTTCCATGTACCGGTTAATGAGTCGGGGGACCGGAAAATCGTCTACCTGCTCCAGAGAAATTTTTATCCAGCCTGCAGGTAACGGATCGGGCCAGGTTCCAGTTTCCACATGAATAAAGCGGGCATGAATGGTGCGGTGGGTGAGTTGGTGACGGATGGGATCAGAGATCTTCCCGATGGTCAGCTTATCTGGCCACAAAGATCTTATACCCGTTGGCACACGCTCACTTATACCCGTCGGCACCCGATCGCTTTTACCCGTCGACACACCATCACTTTTACCCGTCGACACACCCTCACTTTTATCCATCGGCACACGTTCACTTTTACCCGTCGACACACGCTCACTTATACCCGTTGGCACACGTTCACTTTTACCCGGGGGCACACGCTCACTTATACCCGTCGGCACACGCTCTTCTTCCCCCTCATAATCCGCTCCCCGGATCAGTTGATCCAACTTTGTCCCCAACATCTCCTCCTCAGAAAGCGGGAGATTCGATTCCACCACCGGGAACTGGTAAAGGGAGCTCCATATACCATCCGTTCCCCGTTTGGAGAACAGGGTCTCCCCGTTACATATTATAATATAGAAGTACATCCACTGCTCCACAGGCTTTCGTTTGGGAATTTTTACCGGGAGCTGGTCAACCCGTCCGGTTCGTCTGGCTTCACAGGGGTGGAACAATGGACAAGTTGAACAATCAGGTGAATGGGGAACACAATGCAGGGCCCCGAATTCCATGATGGCCTGGTTGTGGTTACCCGGATCATCTTTGTCAAGCAGCTCATGGGCCAGGAATGCAATACTCTTAATTCCCATGGTACTGTTGATGGGTTCTTCCACCCCATAAAGTCGTGCGATCACCCTGGAAACATTACCATCCACAACCGCCCGGGGCTCTCCAAAACATATGGAAGCGATGGCCGATGCGGTGTAATTGCCCACCCCTTTTAGCTTTATTAAACCGTCATAAGTGCGCGGTATCTCACCCTCCATCTGTTCCACCACATCCTTTGCAGCACGGTGCAGGTTCCGGGCACGGCTGTAGTAACCCAGCCCTTGCCACTGCTTCAGCACTTTATCCTCACTGGCGAGGGCCAGTGAATTCACATCAGGGAAGACTTTGATAAAATCCAGGTAGTAATTAAGCCCCTGTTGGACACGGGTTTGCTGAAGAATTATCTCCGAGAGCCATATCTTATACGGATCCCCGGTATGGCGCCAGGGCAGGTCCCTTCTGTTTTTTTCATACCACCCTCGAATTATTCCATCTATTTTCATTATCTTCGCCGGCGCTTATTTATAATTCACTTATATTAAGCACACTAAAATAAAATAAAATTCATTTCAATTTTATATTCACGCAAAAGTATTTATATTTGCAACTCTAACAATAGGAACTAACGTAAATCATTGATAATTAAAGGTTTTTTAAAATGACAAAAGCAGATATCGTAAACGAGATTTCCAAAAACACGGGAATAGAAAAGGTAACTGTCCAGAAAACAGTGGAAGCTTTTATGGAGACAGTTAAGGACTCACTCAGCAGTGACAAAAATGTTTACCTGAGGGGGTTTGGAAGTTTCATAGTAAAGAAAAGGGCCAAGAAAACTGCCCGTAACATTTCCAAGAATACCACCATCATTATTCCCGAGCATTCAATTCCTGCTTTCAAGCCTGCTAAAACTTTCGTGAGCAAGGTGAAAACCAATGTGAAGTAAAGGTTTATTACTATGCCAAGCGGAAAGAAAAGAAAAAGACATAAGATGGCTACCCACAAGCGCAAAAAGCGTTTGAGGAAGAACAGACACAAGAAGAGGAAATAGACATCTCATTTCTCTTTAAAGATCTAAACCTAAAGCTCCTTCATTGGTCTTTAGGTTTATTTCTGTTAAACATTGGCTCTTCTCGCTTCAAACAGAGAGCACCGGGCAAGCGAGCCCGGCGGAGTCAAATCATCGATCCTCAATGGATTAAAAAAAAATCCATCAAGGATTGACAAAAAATCGAACCGTAAAGGTTTGACCAAAAATCGATCTTCAATGGATTAAAAAAAATAATCCATCAAGGATTGATCAAAAATCGAACCGTAAAGGTTTCAGCTTAATCTTCGTAAATGCGGATATAGTGAGCAGTGAACTGGTAATCAATTCCACCAATGAAAAGGTTTCGATTGCACTACTTGAAGATGGTAAGCTTGTTGAATTAAATCAATCATCACTTAAGCAGCAGTTTTCGGTAGGAGACATCTACCTGGCAAGGGTCAAAAAGATCATGCCAGGGTTGAATGCTGCGTTCATTGATGTGGGTTATGAGAAGGATGCATTCCTTCACTACCTTGACCTGGGACCACAGTTCAGTTCGCTGAACAAGTACCTTGGACAGGTTATTTCAAAGAAGGGCAGGCCCATTCCTATCAGTAAATTCAAGCGTCAATCCGACATCAATAAGCACGGAAAGATCAATGAGGTGCTCAAGCAAGGGCAGTATATCCTTGTGCAAATTGCCAAGGAACCCATCTCCACAAAGGGTCCCAGACTGAGTTCCGAGATCTCTATTCCGGGAAGGAACATCGTACTAATCCCCTTTGCTGACAAGATATCTGTCTCTTCAAAAATCTCTTCTCAGGAGGAGAAAGAGCGTCTGAAGAGCTTGCTTCAGGCCATCAGGCCCCAAAATTTCGGAATCATTGTTCGTACAGTGGCCGAAGGAAAAAAGGTGGCTGAACTGGATACCGAATTGCGTACACTGGTGAAGAAGTGGGAGAAGGCATTCGAATATTTGACCATTAAGAATCTGCCCAAGATGGTCATCAGCGAACTGAGCCGGGAATCGGCTGTGGTACGGGATCACCTGAATGGAAATTTCGACGGCATCCACATCAGTGATGAAGCGGTATACAGCGAGATCAAAGATTATATCAGGGAGGTGGCCCCTGAAAAGGAGAAGATCGTTAAATTCTATTCGGGGAAAGAATCTATTTTTGACAAGTTGGGCATTGTGAAGCAGATCAAGGCTTCCTTTGGCAAGACCGTCTCTTTTAAGCAGGGTGCTTACCTGATCATTGAGCACACCGAGGCGTTGCACGTAATCGATGTGAACAGCGGAAACCGTTCCAGATCAGGCAACGACCAGGAAACCAACGCTCTGGAGGTGAACCTGTCCGCAGCGGATGAGGTAGCCAGGCAGCTTCGACTGCGTGATATGGGCGGTATCATCGTGGTGGACTTCATCGATATGCACAGGCATGAGCACAGGCAGCAGTTGTTCGATCGGATGAAGGAGGCCATGTCGGTGGACAAGACCAAGCACAATATATTGCCTTTGAGCAAATTCGGACTGATGCAGATCACCCGTCAGCGCGTGCGCCCCGAAATGCATATCGATACCGAAGAGAATTGTCCCACCTGCGCCGGTAGTGGAAAGGTACAACCCCCCATCCTCTTCCCGGAAATGGTCAAGCATGAACTGTCGGTCCTGATCGAAGAGCACAAGCTTTCAAAGGTCCGGTTAAACCTGCACCCCTTTATTGCCACTTACCTGAAAAGAGGATTCAATTCTGAAGAGAAGAAGTGGAGAAAGGAACTGGGATGCAAGGTGAAGATCCAGCCGGTCGAATCACTCCATTTCATGGAATACCGGGTCTACAATGAAGATGGAGAAGAGCTTAAGCGGAAGCGTCGCTAACAAACTTATCGGTGGATTCCCTCCATACAGTTGTAATTTTTCATGAAACTTTCCGACCAAACTATTGTTAAGCAGTACAGAAACCCAATAAATCATATTTCTACATGAAGCGATCCTTTTCAATACTTGGTCTGGCTCTCTGGATGGTTGTCAACGGAAATGCTCAGATAGCTGATCCAGTGAAGTGGACCTTCTCTCATGAAACAACGGGGGAAATGGAAGTAGAACTGATCTTCAAGGCCACCATTGACCGGCCCTGGCACCTCTATTCCGCACACCTTCCCGAAGGAGGTCCCATTGCCACCAAACCCTGGTTCAACGAATCGGACGCCTATACCCTGGTGGACGGGATTGTAGAAGTGACGAAAGCCAAAAAGAAATTCGACGAAGGATTCAAGATGGAGGTTGGCACCATCTCGGGCAGGGCCGAATTGAGACAAAAGGTGAAGTTGACCGGTCCCGGTACCCACACCATCACCGGCGAGATCGAATTTCAGGTATGCGACGATGTGACCTGTCTGCCCCCAAAATATGAAGAATTCTTATTTACCATTGCCGTAGGTGACAGTGATGCATCAGCCGCCACGGATCAGCCAGGAACAGAAACAGAGGCATCCGATATGGGAGCTGCAAATGAGAAAGAAGCTGCGCCCGCCCTGTCCGGACTTTTCGACACGGCTAACTCAGGAGATGAAGCTTCAGACGCCGTTTCAGACGCCGCTTCAGGCGCTGCTTCAGAGGGAACAATCTCCGGTACAAACGCGGATGGTGGATCCGATGTCAGCGTGGCCGGTGTACCTGCCATGGAGGATGAGAGGTCGCTGTGGGGATTTTTCTGGTTGGCATTCGGACTGGGATTGCTGGCTCTGCTTACCCCCTGTGTCTTCCCCATGATCCCCATGACTGTCAGTTTCTTTATGCAGGGAAGCGACAAAAAGGCCAAAGGATTTCTCAGGGGACTTGTCTTCGGGCTCTCCATTGTGGCTATCTATACTTCACTGGGAGTGATCGTGAGTATCTCCAATGTGGGTCCCAATGCAGCCAATGCACTCAGTACCCACTGGATCCCCAACCTTATTTTCTTTGCCCTGTTTGTGATCTTTGCCTTCTCCTTTTTTGGGATGTTTGAGCTGGTACTTCCTACCAGCTGGGTGAACAAAGCAGACAGCAGGGTCGACAAGGGCGGTTTTGGAGGCGCTTTCTTCATGGCCCTCACCACCGTGCTGGTCTCTTTCTCCTGCACCGGTCCAATTGTGGGTGCACTGCTTGTGGAGGCTGCCGGCGGACTGGCACTGAAGCCCATCCTGGGGATGTTCGGATTTGCCCTGGCTTTTGCCATTCCATTTACCCTGTTTGCCATCTTCCCCTCCTGGTTGAAGGGAATGCCAAAATCGGGTGGCTGGCTCAATGCAGTGAAGGTGGTGTTAGGATTCGTTGTACTTGCGTTCAGCATGAAATTCCTGTTGGCGCTGGATCCATCCAACCAAATACTGACCCGGGAGCTCTACCTGGCGGTGTGGATCGTCCTATTCTCTATGCTGGGGATGTACTTTCTGGGCAAGATCAAATTTGCACATGACAGCGATTTGCCCCATGTTTCGGTACCCAGACTTTTGTTGAGCATTGCATCCTTCACCTTTGTGGTTTACCTCTTCATGGGTCTGTTTGGATACGAGTTGAAAACCATTGCCCCATTGCTGCCTCCCAAGTCCCCCAACGGACTGGATCTGACACAGAGAGCAGTATTTACAGGAGCGCCTTCAACCACAACACCAGACCAGGAGGGATGCACTCCTGTCAAGTATGCAGAGAAGTTCCACATGCCCTTCGGGCTGAAAGGATTCTATGACCTGGAAGAGGGACTCGCCTGCGCTGAAGCTTCCGGCAAACCGGTACTGATCGATTTCAAGGGTCACTTTTGCAGCAACTGCAAGAAGATGGAAGCAGCAGTATGGTCAGATCCCGACGTCCTGAACATGCTCCGGAACGATTTCGTGATCGTGGCACTCTATACCGACGACCGCACCAAACTGCCCGAGTCGGAGTGGTACACTTCAGATATTGACGGGAAAGTGAAAAAGAGCATTGGTCAGCAAAACATCGACTTCGAGATC
>JAUVKN010000215.1 GCA_030596245.1 Bacteroidia bacterium
CGGAAATCAATTTCCCGTACCTCCGCATCGTAATAGTTGGAATTGAGATCAATGAAATCCGGCTCCACCGGAAATTCCTCATCATACCACATGGAGTTGGCGATTTCCAGGAGGTTTCCCTGTACATTGGTAATTAGCACATTGATAAGCTCTTTGGTAATCTCATTTACCTCTTCGCGGGAGAGACCCTCATAATTCAGCACCTCCTCAAAGGCATCACGGGTGGTGGTTTCTGCACCGTTGTAGGCCATACCCAGGGCAATGCTCACCGATGCCGGTGAGATCATGAGATTTGGGGAATCCTCACCAGAAACAACTGTTTTCAGCAAGTCAAGTCCAAAATCATTGTTGGTCTCAATGACCTTGGCTGATTTCAGATTGTAATCGAATACCGGATCGTCCATATTCTGACTGCACCTTGATCCAAGAAAGATGAGTGACAGGGCTAGTGTGAATATATAAGCAGATGTTTTCATATTTATTTCCTTTATTATGGCTATACTAAAGTACGTTTTTGTCTCCAGCATATTGTTTTCCATGTTAATCTGTTGTTATTAAGACGAGCCAGAGTACAGAGAGGTTGCGTCTCAAATGAATTACACGGGGTGTTTTCTCCACGCAACCTTTGATGCTTACATCTCATCATACAGATGTATTTAAAGGATGTAATATCCTGCCAATTTGCATAAATTTGTCACAGGAGGAAAACTGGGTTGGCAGAAAAACTGGAGATATTAATAAAGGGATGTAAGAAAGGCAGACCTAAAAGTCAGAAGGCTCTCTACCAGAGGTTCGCTTCTGCAATGTATGGTATCTGCCTTCAATACGCATCCAGTGAGGAAGACGCGCAGGATATTATGCAGGAAGGGTTCATTAAAGTATTTGCAAAGCTGGACCAGGTGAAAAATCCGGCTGCGTTCCCCGGTTGGATCCGCAGGTTAATGATCAATACGGCCCTGGAGAAATACAGGAGCCAGGTGATCCTTCAACGGGTGGATGATGTCAGGGGTGAGATCAATGAAGAGACTGATGACGGCATCTTCAGCAAACTCACCAGTGAAGAGTTGATGATTCTTATACAAACCCTGTCACCAAAATACCGCATGGTATTTAACCTCTATGCCATCGAAGGATACAGTCACCAGGAGATTAGCGAAGAACTTGGAATTTCAGTGGGAACCTCCAAGTCAAATCTCTCACGGGCCAGGGGAATTTTGCAGAAAAAGATTAGAAACATCTATGGTTCAGTTATAGCACGATGAGTGACCAAAAAAATATCGGCAAAGGATTTCTGAAGGAGAAACTGGGAGACTACCAGGTGGATCCTCCTGAAAAGGTATGGGATTCCATCGCCTCACAGATAGGTGACAGGAGCAGAAGGAGGATGATTATTATTACCCTTGCTACTGCAGCTACCATTGCCCTGGCTATTAGTCTTGGGATCAACTATTTTGGACCTGAACTTCCCGGTGAAACCGGGATTGCCGAAACCATAGAAAACGAAACCACAGGGAACAGGCAGGATCAAATAGGAAAAACTGATTCCGGGCAGGATCATGTTTCAGACATCCAGGATCATGTTTCAGAAATCGAAGAGGAGAAAAAGAGAGAGACTCTGGAGGAGAAAGTGGTCAGGACCATGGAGGAGATTGTAGATGAACCTATTCAGGGACTTGCCTTAGTTGAGGTTCACCCACAGGATGAAATTTCTGAATTTCAGGAACCGGAAAAGCGACCGTTTGAGGCAGTGCCGGTTGTACCTCTGGAACAATATGTCGCAGGTGATGACCTTGTAGATCGGGTTTTGCCTGATCATGATCTTCAGGAACTGGAGGAAAAGATAGAAGAAGAGGATATGGAAATAGATCTACCTGTGGATTTAACACTGGATCCAGGGGAAGAGATCATTTCCGATCCGGTCCCTGAATTTCAGGAGGAGCAACAAAGGGATCTCAGGTGGATTGTTGGTGCTGCACTATCACCTCTCTATAGTTTCCGCGATGCACAGGCTTCTGCCATGGCAAGCGCTGCAGAATTTGAATCGGGTATGGTCGCTTATGCCGGGGGTGTTCATGTGAGTTACAGGACTGCTTCGAGGCTCTCTATTGAAACAGGGGTCTTTTATAACAAGATGGGTATCTCCATTGGTGCATCCGGGATACAACTTTTTAACAACTCCTTTGATTTTTCACCCTTAAGTCAGGAAGCGAACCAGACCAATGTGACGACAGTTACCAATTCGGTGGGAAATATCGTTGCAAGATCTGGTGAAGTTTATGTGAACAATTATAAACTGAATGCTGCCAGTGGAGCAAATGCAATCACTGACCCTGCCGACTTTGAAGTTTATGATGCTGATGAGGGGATCCATCAACACCTCGATTACCTTGAGTTACCTTTTAATTTGCGTTACACCGTAGTTGACAGGACTATTGAGTTGCAACTTGTGGGTGGATTGAGCACCAACTTCCTGGTTAATAATTATGTAACCATGGAAACTTCTGAGGGGCCTACTGAGATCGGATACCTGACTAACATCCGTAGTGTTAATTATTCGGGGAATGCGGGATTGGGAATGATTTATCATATGCATAAACATATCAGTCTTCGCCTGGAACCAAGGTTCCGTTATTTTCTGAACTCGGTAAACGATGCTACCCTACCTTCCACCCGTCCATACACATTCGGGGTATTTACCGGATTAAGCTACACATTCTAGAACCCACACATTCCCGAACCAATCTTTCCGAAAAGTTGTTGTAAACTTAGCAGTTACTATCCGTAGCAGATTAGAAACAAATCAGTAATTTTGTTGTTTGCTATTTGAGGATATGATGAAGAGAAGAACCAATCAGAGGAAAAGAGTCAGGCATATACTGTTTATGACACTATTTATTGGTACCGGGATGGCGGCCGTTTTTGTTGCCTCCACCGGATATTCAGAAGGGATAAATGACCTTCCAATGAAGCAGGAGAATGATGAATCTTTTGTGGTGTCTGGTGTGGAGATCCCGGATCAGGTCACCTTTGCAGGCGAACCCATTCCATTGGACCTGTTTGATGTTCGGGAAGCACTGGACCGGGAGTTGTTATCCAATACCTATTTCCATTCACAGACCATCAGGCTGATCAAAATGGCCAATCGGTATTTTCCACTAATAGAGTCTGTGTTGAGAAAGAACCTGGTACCCGATGATTTCAAATATCTGGCAGTGGCAGAGAGCGGACTTACACAGGCAGTTTCTCCGGCAAAGGCAGTAGGATTCTGGCAATTGATGAAAGGAACTGCTCAGGACTATGGATTGGAAGTGCGACAGGAGGTGGATGAACGTTATCATATCGGTAAATCCACCCAGGTGGCCTGTGAATATTTGATTGAGTCATACAAGAAATATGGGAATTGGACCATGACTGCCGCTTCTTACAATGCTGGAAGGAGGGGAGTTGACAGACAGATCCAGCGGCAGAAGAAAGAGAATTATTACGATCTTCTGTTAAATGAGGAGACTGCAAGGTATTTGTACAGAGTCGTGGCTTTCAAACTGATCTTTGAAAATCCCGAGGCCTATGGATTCAATCTTTCGGCTGAGGAGCTGTACCCTGAAATCCCTGTTTATACCGTTGAAGTTGACACTGCGGTGGCTGATTTTGCTGATTTTGCCCATCTGCAGGGGACCAATTACAAGATTTTGAAATACCTGAATCCCTGGTTACGGGATAACAAGTTGACCAGCCCCGGAGGTAAAACTTATGTGATTACACTACCTGAAAAGGGGTACCGTCGTCAAGATGCATGGGAAGAGCAGTGAGAGCGAACCGACTAGCTCATGAGCAGCTGAAAGCTGCGAATAACCGGTTACATCCCTTCTCAAATTCTAATTAATTTATTTACAATTAATTGGAAAATTTTAAATGGATGAAAAAGGATGTGCAGAAAATAGAAGTCCTGGGTGCACGTGTGCATAACCTGAAGAACATCGATGTTTCCATTCCACGGAATCAATTGACCGTTATCACAGGACTGAGTGGAAGTGGCAAATCATCCCTGGCCTTTGACACCATCTATGCAGAAGGGCAACGAAGGTACATCGAGACATTAAATGCCTATGCCAGGCAGTTCCTGGGCAATATGGAGCGGCCGGATGTGGATAAGATCACCGGACTCAGTCCGGTTATTTCCATCGAACAGAAGTCCACCAATAAAAACCCACGGTCCACGGTGGGGACCATCACCGAGATTTACGATTTTTTAAGGTTGCTCTTTGCCAGAGTTGCTGATGCTTATTCTTATGTGACCGGTGAAAAAATGGTGAAATACACCGAGGATCAGATTCTGGATATCATCCTGGATGCTTATGGTGATCAGAAGATCAATCTCCTGGCACCGTTGGTCCGAGGACGAAAAGGCCATTACCGGGAGTTGTTTGAGCAGATAAGACGAAACGGATATATCTACGCACGGATCGATGGCGAGATCGAGGAGGTAGTGCAGGGCATGCGGATCGACCGTTATAAGAATCATGATATCGAGGTAGTCATCGACCGGCTCACTGCCCGGGAGAAGGACCGTGGACGGTTGAAGAAGTCCCTTTCATCGGCGCTGAAACAGGGCAAAGGCGTGACGATGATCCTGGAAAAAGATGGGAACGAGCCCCGGTATTTCTCCAGTCAGCTTATGTGTCCAACTTCTGGAATTTCTTATAATGAGCCAGCCCCGCACAGCTTTTCCTTCAACTCACCCCAGGGTGCCTGCCCCCATTGCAATGGATTAGGTACCATTAATGATGTGGATATCCGTAAGATCATACCCGATGACTCCAAAAGCATAAGAAAAGGAGCCCTGTTACCCGTTGGACCATATCGTAACGCGCTCATATTTTGGCAACTGGAGGCAATTGCCTCCAGGTATGATTTTTCCCTGGACACTCCTGTAACGGACATACCTGAGAAAGCCCTTCATTGCATCTTATTCGGGTCCGAAGAGCCCCTGAAGCTGCAGAATACCCCGCTTGGGGCCACTTCAAACTATTTTCTCAGTTTTGATGGGATCATCAATTATGTTCAGACCAATTCCGGAGATCAAAATGGCCGCAACGGGAAACAGAATGCCAGGCAATTCGTTCGAAAGGTGAAATGTCCCCATTGCAATGGCACAAGACTTAAATCGGAGATGCTCAATTTTCGGATAAATGAGAAGAGCATTGCGGAACTCTCTTCCATGGATATTGGGGCACTGGCCGAATGGTTCGCGGATATTGAGAAGAGACTGACCGATCGACAGAATATCATCGCCAGGGATATCCTCAAAGAGATTCGTAGCAGGTTGGGATTCATGCTGGATGTGGGACTGAACTATCTCTCCTTGCACCGTAGTGCCAGATCTCTTTCAGGAGGGGAGAGTCAGCGCATCAGACTTGCTACACAGATAGGATCACGGCTGGTGAATGTGCTTTATATCCTGGACGAACCCAGCATTGGGTTGCATCAGCGGGACAACAGAAAACTAATCACTTCTCTCAAGAATCTACGCGACCAGGGAAACTCTGTGATCGTGGTGGAGCACGACCGCGACATGATCCTTTCAGCAGATCATATTATAGACCTTGGACCCGGTGCAGGTCGCCTTGGAGGAGAGTTGGTGGCAGCCGGACCACCCCATAAGATCCTTAAGGGAAGGACCCTCACAGCTGAGTACCTGAACCAGTCAAAAGAGATTGCCATTCCAGTTGTGAGAAGAGAAGGAAATGGTAAGGAATTGCTGGTAAAGGGAGCTGCCGGTAACAATCTGAAAGGTATCGATGCACTCTTTCCATTGGGGAAGTTCATTTGTATTACCGGGGTAAGCGGGAGTGGTAAGTCCACCCTGATCAATGAAACCCTGCAACCCATCATCAGTCAGAAACTTTATAAATCAAACAAGGACCCTCTTCCTTATGAGTCCTTTGAGGGCCATGAGCATGTTGATAAAGTCATTGAAGTGAATCAGTCTCCACTGGGTCGAACACCCAGGTCAAATCCGGTGACCTATACCGGTGTATTCAGTGATATTCGAAAACTGTTTGAACTAACGCCGGATGCGAAAATCAGAGGATTCAAGGCCAGCAGGTTCTCCTTCAATGTTAAGGGGGGCAGATGCGAAACCTGTGGAGGAGCCGGGGTACAGACCATTGAGATGAATTTCCTCCCCGATGTGTATGTTCGTTGCAAAGCCTGCAATGGAAAGCGGTATAACCGTGAGACACTGGAAGTCCGGTTCAAGGATCATAACATCAACGATGTTTTGAAGATGACCATTAATCAGGCGGTGGAATTCTTTGCCAGTGTGCCTTCGATTCTCAGGAAATTAAAGACGTTGCAGGATGTTGGATTGGGGTACATCCGCCTGGGGCAACCTTCCACCACACTCTCTGGTGGAGAATCACAGCGTGTAAAACTTTCAGCTGAACTGGCCAAAAAGGATACGGGTAAAACTCTCTACATCCTGGATGAGCCAACTACAGGACTCCATTTTGAGGATGTCAGGGTGTTGCTGGATGTAATTGCCCGGCTGGTGAACAGGGGCAACAGTGTTATAATGATCGAACACAACATGGATGTGATCAAAGTGGCCGATCACATCATTGATCTGGGGAAGGAGGGTGGCAACCTGGGTGGGACCATTCTTGCCACAGGAACACCGGAGGAGGTGGCTCAGATCAATGAGAGCTATACAGGAAAATTCCTCAAAGAGGAACTTTCATTGGAATAATAATGATAAATTTGGAAATGGAGTCGCTAAAACATCAATATGTATGGGTTCAAGTGAAGATAAAATCAAAAAGGCATTTAAGCAGAAGACCTGGAATGAAATAAAAGCCTCAGATTCCTGGCAAATCTTTAAGATTATGGCCGAATTCGTAGAAGGTTTTGAGAAGATGGGCTCAATTGGCCCGTGCGTATCCATTTTTGGTTCGGCCAGGACTGAAACCAATAGCAAGTACTATCTGTTGGCAGAAGAGATTGCTTATAAACTTACTCAGAGTGGGTATGGAGTAATTACTGGGGGCGGACCGGGCATTATGGAGGCGGCCAATCGCGGGGCCCATGAAGCCGGGACTCCGAGCATCGGCATGAACATCACCCTTCCCCATGAACAGGCACCCAATCCTTACATTACGCCGGATTTAAATTTTCAGTTCCATTATTTTGCGGTCCGTAAAATGCACCTGCTGATGCGGGCCAAGAGTCTGGTGGCATTCCCCGGCGGTTTCGGCACCTTTGATGAGCTTTTTGATACCCTGACCCTGATCCAGACCCGCAAAGTTCAGCCAATCCCTGTATTGCTGTTCGGACAGACCTTCTGGGAGCGAATTATCAATTTTGATGCCCTGGTTGAAGAGGGCACCATTTCTCCCGG
>JAUVKN010000328.1 GCA_030596245.1 Bacteroidia bacterium
ACGATGAAGGAAGAGAACATTTCCATACTGATTGTTGATGATGAACCGGAAGCCAGGGACCTGCTGACCATCCTGCTGGACAGGATCGAAGGAGTAAATCTCGCCGGAGAAGCCGAAAATGTCGATGATGCATTACTCATGGTGGAGCAGAAAGAGCCCGATCTTATCCTGCTGGATATTCAGATGCCGGGAAAAAGTGGATTTGAATTGGTAAGTAAGCTGAATGAAATGAGGAAGGATACAGGCTACATCTTTGTTACAGCTTATGATGAGTATGCCATTCAGGCTGTAGGGGCATCTGCTTTTGATTACCTTCTGAAACCGGTGGACCCGGAAGAACTGGCCAGGGCCATCGAAAGGTTCAGGGTGGAGTGGAAGCAAAAGGTGCTCAACGAGCGTATCGATGCCTTGCTGTCCGGTCTTGGCATAGGCAAGAGGCTGAAACTAAACACCCGCACCGGATTTATGGTGATCGATCCGGGAGATATTGTATACTGTATGGCGGATGGAAATTATACCGAGATTGTAATGGCCAATGAGCGCCACGAAATTATCTCCAGCAACCTTGGTAGCATGGTGAAAGAGCTGGATGACGCTGATTTTTTCAGGATAAGCCGTTCAGCGCTAATTAATTTACGATACCTGACCCATGTGGATAACAAGTCAGGCATCTGCCGTCTGCAATCCGGATCAGTGATGGAGTTAAAGGTGGCAAGGAACAGGCTAAGGAGGCTTGAGGGGGTTTGGGGGAAGTGAGGTGGTTTAAATGAAATCTATAATAAGCAGTCTTATGAAAACGGTTTCCTGTTTGAGTGCAATACTGATTGTGAGTTCGATGTTTAGCGGCTGCTCAGATCAGTCCCGGGAAACACTTGAACAAAGGTCAAACCGAATTACCAGGGCAGAAATGGAGAGCATTGCCGAATTGCTGGGTCATGATCTGTATGAAGGGCGCGCGCCTGGCACACGGGGTGGCGATTTGTCGGAGATTTATCTGAGAAGCATTTTTAAATTTATGGATATGGAACCTGGTGTGGATGGATCCTATTTCCAGCCCTTTGTGATGAAAGGTTTCTCCAACAATGGAGTAACCCTCACTGCAAATGAAACAGAGTTAAAGTACATCGATGATGTTGTGGGAACTTTTACGGTGGAAGAGGAGTCTGTTGATTTTGATAGAGAGGCAGTCTTTGTGGGTTTTGGAATTACAACAGACATATGGGATTGGGACGATTATAAAAATATGGATGTGGCCAATAAAATTGTGATCACACGTGTCAATGATCCGGGCATGTACAATGCTGATATATTTGAAGGAAGTACTTTAACCTACTTTGGCAGATGGACCTATCATATTGAAGAGGCTGCGCGTCGCGGAGCTGCAGGGGTCCTGCTGATACATACCGACCAGTCGGCCGGCTATGACTGGAATGTGGTGAAAAACTCCTGGACCGGTGAGGAGTTGTACATTAATTCGGACCTGCAAAACAGCCTGAAATTCAGGGGCTGGATCAAAGAGAGCAGCTTAAGAAAACTTTTAGATGTACAGCATATCAGCCTGGATGAGCTTTATGAAGGTAGCCATTCCGTAGATTTTCAGCCCATTGAACTGGGGTTTAATATCAATATAGCGGGAGAGAACAGTTTCAGGGATGTTACAAATCGCAACGTTGTGGCAGAAATTCCCGGACGAACAGAGGAGAGAATTGTATTGAGTGCACATATCGACCATCTGGGATTGGATCCTCTGAAGGAGGGAGACAACATTTACAATGGAGCCATTGACAATGGAACTGCTGTGGGTGCCATGATGGTGGTTGCCAAAGTGCTCAAAGAGTTTCAGGAGGACCTCCATTACTCGGTCACCATTCTTGGATGCAATGCGGAAGAGTCGGGATTGCTGGGCTCGAAATATTATGCGCAGAACACAGATCGCAGCAATATCATTGCCAATATTAATTTTGAATCAACACCCGTGTGGGGAGCGTCAAAAAGTCTGATGGGCATTGGCGCCAGGTTTTCAGATTTTGAGGAGATGATTAAAGATTTGGCACAGCAAAACAACCTGGAGTATTCCAGTTTCTCACTGTCCAACCAGGGACTGTTCTACCGGTCCGATCAATTCTCATTTGCACGGTATGGAATCCCTTCGGTTTGGATCTCTGCTGGCGAAGATGAGCTATCGGGTGAAAAGAATTATACGGAATTCTGGGGAAAGGACTACCATACTGTGAGGGATGAGTTTGATCCTGAATGGGAATTGGAGGGGATGAAACAGACCATTCAATATGTACTGCTTCTGATCGATCAAATCAACAAAACCAAATCACCTCCTGAACTGAAAACCAACCTGCCATTCCCGATGGAAGAATAAGAACACAGCTTTTATTAAGCTTACAAAGCATAAACCATATTACAGTGAAATGAAAGGAAGAAAAATGCCAAAAGAAACATTTGATACAATAATTATCGGTTCGGGTATTGGTGGCTTGTCGTGTGCTGCTTCACTGGCAATGTGTAATTACAAAGTACTGGTATTGGAAAAGAATCTGTCCATCGGTGGTTCAATGAGTACTTTTACGGAACCTGAGACAGGCAATTGGGCCTGGTCACCAGGAGTGCAATGGGTATGTGATTATTCCGGGACCAGCGTCGACTATTTATTGCTGAAGACTATTACAGACGGAAACATCTCCTTCTCGCCGCTGGACCATGAATGTCAGATTAAATATTTCCCTGACTTGAATTATCAGTTTACGTTTATAAATGATAAAAGTAAATTGTTGGAAAAGTTGAAATCTGAATTCCCCGATGAAAGGCAAAAGATTGATGTCTACTTTAAATACCTGGATATTCTTGAAAAAAAGGCGGGGATGTTTTCACTTCCAAAGATGTATTCACCTACCATTGCCAGAGTTATGTTCTGGTTCTCGCGGTTATTTAAGGTGTTGCCTCATATGGACAAATCTGTAACAGAAGTCATTGACACTGTCATCAAGGTAAAAAATGAAAAACTAAGATCCATTTTGCTCTCGTTTTCCCACTACTTTGGGATCCCACTTGATGAGACACCATTTCCCTTTTATGCATATGCTCAGAATATGCAATTTAAAGGAATGTATTTTCCGGATGGAGGAGGAGAAGCAGTGGTCGATGCCCTGGTCGCATCAATTAGCCGAAAAGGAGGAGAAGTTCGACAGGCATCGGGTGTGAAAAGGATCCTGTTCGAAGATCGGAAAGCAACTGGAGTGGAGACAGAAGAGGGGATTAAAATTTATGCGGACAGGGTCATAAGTTCCATAGGTATTCATGAGACCCTGTATGGACTTATTCCGGAGCATGTGCGACCTGCCCGTCTTGTTAAAGCCCTGACGAAGCATCGATCTATACCTTCATTTCTGTTATTGCTGGTGGGATTTGAAGGTGATATTTCATCTTTTGGAATAAGGAGATCTGCCTACAAAACAATCATTGGTGACCCTTCCACAATGTCCCGCAATCCTACGGAAAAGGAATGGGTGTGTGATGATATCACAATCTCATTCCCTTCCCTTCTAAACAAAGAGCAGAGGAATCCCAACTATCATACAGCGGAGATGCATCATGAAACCAGATATGATTATTTTGAAAAATATGAAGGAAAACAAGATAGCAATGAATATAAGCAGATAACAGAACAGATCACTCAGTTCTATCTGAATCACCTGAATGCAAAGTTTCCGGGAATATCAGCGTATGTCAGGTATTCCAAATTGATTACTCCATTGGATGTTAAAGACTTTACGCACCACAATCAAGGGTCGGTATTTGGATTGGATATTCTAAAAGCGGAAAATCCGGAGTTATCACCCAGGTCTGGTATGAAAAATC
>JAUVKN010000277.1 GCA_030596245.1 Bacteroidia bacterium
AAGGCTATGTTTCCGAATGGGCTCTCATTTCCAAAGGCTTCCCAGAATTTCAATCCGTGATAGCCTTCGCTGGGTTCAGTAAACTGTGGGAATTTGCCATTGCCCCAGTTGTAATTGCCGCCGTCTACAATCACACCACCAATGGAAGTACCATGACCACCGATCCATTTGGTAGCTGATTCTACAATGATGTTTGCACCATAATCAAATGGTTTGAAAAGAAATCCAGCTGCACCGAAAGTATTGTCCACCACAAGGGGGATCTCATACTTTTTGGCCAGGGCGCCAAATCTTTCAAAATCGGGAATGTTAAATCCCGGATTTCCAATGGTCTCAACATAGATGGCCTTTGTGTTCTCGTCAATCAGCTTTTCAAAGTCTTCAATCTCCAGCGAATCTGCAAACCGGCCTTCCCACCCCAGGTTTTTAAAGGTCACCTTGAACTGGTTATAGGTTCCCCCATAAAGGTATGGGCTGCTGACAATATTATCACCTGCTTTGAGTATGGTGTTGAATACTACAAATTGTGCAGCGTGACCCGAAGATACAGCAAGTGCAGCCACTCCGCCCTCAAGGGCAGCGATGCGCTGTTCAAACACATCATTGGTGGGATTCATAATTCTGGAATAGATATTCCCGAACTCCTTCAGAGCGAAAAGATTTGCCCCATGCTCTGAGCTGTTAAAGGTGTAAGAGGTAGTTTGATAGATAGGAACCGCCCTGGCATTGGTCGCCGAATCGGGGGTGTGTCCTGCATGGATCTGAAGTGTCTCGAAATTTTTATATCTATTGCTCATGATTTTTAAGTGTTAATGGATAATGGATAATGGTAATCGAAGCTTCTGTACTACTGCAAATTAAGATTAGTAGTACGCTTACCGAAGCTTCGGCCCGGACATGGACATAGGCAGCGTGGGTCTTGTAAAATTCTTTCTATTCATTGCATTCTATTTTGTTATTATCTCCCTTTCGGGTTAGGTTTTGGCACCTTCGCCAGGTGACGGGTTGCCAGGGGATCTGTGAGCCTAATCTCTTACCCCTTCTCAATAACAATCCCACTTTTGAGTAGCATTGATGGTTCAAATATATGTTACATAACACACTATTGCAAATCTGACCGTACAAAAATTGATAATTTATTTAGAATTCGGTGGTATAATATGCACCGAGCCAGACTCTTATAAGAAGTAGTATTTTTATTAGAAATTATAGGTCAATCCCAGACCAAACAACTCTTTGAATTGTACACGGGGTTCAAAGGAATCATGAATGCCATCGCCTGTGGAGTCAAATCCGAATTCAATGTCCCGTTCATAGATAAGTTGAGTGACCAGTGTGGCAGAAATGAACTCATTTACTGTGAAGGTGAGAAGCATGTCCCAGTTCACATCCACATATTGAGGATTTTCCAGGTAGTTGGAGAAAAAGTCAATCTTTGTATCCAACAAAACATTTTTTAGTATCTCTTTTTTATAAGCAAGTTTTAAATAGCCACCAAATTCCCCTCTGAAGTTCTCACCAGGGTCCAGTCCAAAGGTTCCGGCGGCGGAGAGATCATCATCCAATACAAAGGTCATTTTCCCCGAAACCGGAGCGATAAGCATGGAAAACTCATCATTGGGTTTAAAATCCATACCTGCAGAAATGTTCAGATAGCCTGGTGCTAACCAATTTGAAATTTTAATACGGTCAACTTCACCCGGATTGTCATACCCTTCAGCAAACTGAGTCCTAAAGTTTAGCAATCCACTATAGAACCAATTCTTAGATGCGCGATATCCAAACTTTGTGGAGAGGTCTATTTTATCATCACTCTTCCTGGTGGGATCATCACCCTGGCGGATCAAACCGAATCCCAGGGTCATATCGTTGTCCCAATTCAATGTGCCGTCGTCAAAATCGGCAGAGAGCATTACCAGTGCATTGCCCGAAACACTGTTGTCTCCACCGGCTGCCCAGTTTGTGAGTGATAGCTGGGATAGGTTCAGAGATGTGACTCCATTAAATTTCCAGAGGGTATCTGCCCTGATGGAATCTTGTGCATTCAGTGAAACAGCCAGAAAGATGGCTGCAATTGTTAAGAAGTATTTCTTCATGATTTGTTGGGATTTAATCGGATTGGAATTATGGTTGATCAGATTTTTCGGCAAAAGTTTTAAAACGTTCCATATTCAGGAGTGTGTTATTTGTAAAGGCTGTTTTCATAAATGGGGCCATCAGGAACATCAAACCGCGAAATTTGAAAATATTCTCCATTCGCCACAGGGTTCGGTTTTCTTCCGGTTCTGTGAAATAGTTGTATACCTCATTGTATACGCCACGCGCTTCATAAATTCCATGGAACTCTTCAGGTAAGTTCCTTTTCGTAATGATTTCAGTCATCTCAAGTTTACCCTTCCTGCCTTCATAAACCATTTTGGAACGGGTACCTTCCTGACCAGGTTCCCCGCTAATTGGTTCAATACTTATCAGTCCCTCCTGCCATTTATTCAGGTTATTGATGCTGTCAAAAAGTTCGATGACCCTGGTACGGGGCAGATTGATGGTAACTTCAGTGGTGTACTTCAACTTCATAAAATGTATAATTCATAATCCATAACAAAATAGAATGAAAATTGTTTGACAGGTTTTATTCACTGGTTACTCGAAATTTCACCGATATTTTGTCGATTCCCGGATTGAAATTTAGATGCTTTTGTAGTTTAGATCAAAATTAACAAGAAATCTGAATACAATCATGGAAAAAAAGAGATTCAAAGTGGTGTAGAGGAATCTCCAAAATTTATAAATTCGCGGTGTGGAAATCACAGAACTTTACACCAGTTTGAGGGAGGCTTACACCACAGAGAATCTGGGCCGCATATCGGGTCGCATCATCAACATGTTCAGGGATCACAAGTATGATGCTTTGAGGGTTGTGCAAAAAGTGGTCAATGAATATTCCCCCTGTACTGAAGAGAAGATCAACAAGGTTTTCTCCCGGTTGATTATGATCTACCATCCCGACAGGCTCAGCCAATCAATAAAGCAATTGGAGCAGGCATATCGGCAGGGCGATTTTGAAGAACTGTACACCATGTCCCACATTCTGAATGTCCAGAACTTGGAGCCTGAACAGGTTACGGTAAGTTCGATTATTACGGATGAAGACCTGGCAGAGGAGTTCGGGTGGGATGATGCAGCTGATGGTTTTTCCTATTTTATGGACCGGGAAGGGCTTGAGGTTGATGAGGATGATGACCTTGACTATACAAATCGAAGTTTCCTTACAGCCCTGAAAAGAAGAGTTTATGGCAACCTGAATGTGGATTTTCCTATCTATCTGCTAGAGGATATTGAAGAGATTGAAATGGCCGATTATGAGATTGAGTTCCTGGATGGAATAGAGGCTTGTCGACATGTCAGGGTAATCGATCTATCCAATAATAACCTCACCGACCTCACTGATCTTCGTTACCTGCATCAGGTTGAACGGTTATACCTCTCCAACAACCATATAGGAATGGTTGATTCACTCTCCAACATGACTGTTTTGCAGGTATTGGATATCTCCTTCAATGATGTGGATGACCTTTCTCCTCTTTTTGAGCTATCCCATTTGAGTTACCTCAATGTAATGGGAAACCGGGTACCGGCATGGCAACTGGAAAAACTGCAGTTAATGGGGGTGACAATCGTAGAGTAACCGGTACCGGATCAGAGTGCCTGTTCCAAATCCGTTTTTTTTGAGCTACTTGGCCAGCAAGGCTTTCATGGCTTCCACATTACGTGGATTGATGACGCTTTTGGAATCCGGAGTGTATAAGAATTCAAATAGTCCGCTATAATGTTCCTCTACTTTGGGCCGAATGATCTTATAAGTGGGGTTCATTAATTTGTTCTCAATGGTGAAGCCCTCCTCCAGTATCCCGATATTGGCAGGGATCCATCGTTGGGGGAACAAATCCCCATATTTCCCATTGGACCGGTATTCCCTCACCTCGCTATCCACCAGGGAGAGACAGGCGTCTATTCCTTCCTCAGAATCAGTGGCAACCCCCTTCTCTTTCAAATAGCGATTTAGCGCTTCCGGATTAGGATATACCAAAGCCACAGTATAGGGATTCTGGTTGTTGTGCAGCAGACACTGATCGATGAATTCGGATTGATCAGTAAAAGCCTCTTCAATTCCTTCCGGACTGTATTTCTCACCATCATCGGCGATCAACAGACTTTTATACCTCCCCAACACATAGAGAAATCCATCCTTGTCCATATATCCCATATCACCGGTATACAACCAATCCTCCTTGATTGTATCTGATGTGGCCTCCTCATTTTTCCAGTAGCCCATCATTACATTCTTACCCCTGATCACTATCTCACCCTTCTCACCCATGGGTAATTCATCTCCCTCATCATTGCATATCCTTATCTCCAGGTTTTCAGGGATCACCCCGGAAGCCCCCAGCTTATGAATTTCAGGACTGTTGGCACTGATGATCGGGCTCGCTTCTGTGAGTCCGTATCCCTGATACATGGGTATGCCAATGGCGTAGAAGAACCTTTGAAGCTCAATATCCAGCAAGGCCCCACCTCCAATGAAAAATTTCATATTGCCTCCCATGGCATTTCGTACTTTCTTGAAAACAACCGCATCAAAAAGCGCATATATGGGTTTTAAAAGGGCTTTCAGTCCTTTACCCCTGTTCCAGCCAATGCCATTGTACCGGTAAGCAATTTTCAGTCCGGACTTAAACAGTGCGTAGGTAAAATTACCTTTGGCCCGGACACCACTTTCAATGTTGTTCCTGAAATTCTTGGCCAGGGTAGGGACGCTGAACATAATGTCCGGTTTAATCTCCTGGATGTTCTTCGAAATGTTTTTTCTGGTTTCAAAGGAAGTTTTCCCCATCTCCAGTGTCGCTATGCTTGCGCCGTAGGCCATCATGGTAAACAATCCTGCCGTATGTGCAAAGCTGTGGTCCCACGGTAAAAAGAGGAACATCTTATAATCTTGCGGAATGGTTAACACTGTCAGGGCCTGCTCAGTATTTGAAGTGTAGTTTCTCTGACTCAACATGATACCCTTAGGATCGGCAGTGGTGCCAGAAGTATAACAGATATTTGCAATATCATCGGGTTGCACAGACTCATACCTCTTTTTAAAAGACTCAAAGTCATTTTCGAGCAACTTTTTACCCGCTTCTATAAGGTCTCCCATATATACCTCCGTCTCATCATACTTCTCCTTAGGATCCATCAGGATGATCTTTTCCAGATCAGGAAGCTCGTTTTTAATGGCATCTATTTTTGCAACCTGACTGCCGGAAACCACCATGATCCGGGTTCCGGAGTGCTTGAGCCTGAATGTGAGATCGGCAGGTTCATTCAGTTGGATGGAGAGAGGAACATCAATGGCCCCCAGATAAAACATCCCCATTTCAGCAACCACCCACCAGGCCCTTCCTTCGGCTAAAAGAGCAAGCCGGTCACCTTTTTTTACGCCAATGGTCATCATCCCGGCAGCAAACTGATATACAAGCTCTTTCATCTCTTTATAAGTGGTGGGTTGAAAGGTTCCATCTCTCTTCTCCCACATATAGGGATTGCTTGAAAATTTTTCAACGTTCTCTTCAAAAAACTGTATTAA
>JAUVKN010000201.1 GCA_030596245.1 Bacteroidia bacterium
TGCTGAAACTGCAAATAGAATACCTGTGATCAATATGGTAGCCCATAAACCCCGGTAACCGAAGTTCAGTGTCAGCTTATAATGAAGAAACGGGAATACCCGCTCCCCCGCTTCTGCACCAATAAACTGATCGATGACAAATATGGTAGCAAAAACTAAACCCACCACAACTGACACAGCCGCAGCTTTTAATGTCACTTTTTTACTGATGATGCCAAAAAAGATGGCAGGGAATACAGGCAAAATAAGATAGGCTGTAATGGTCTGCAGATATTTGTATAAGCCCTCTTCATTTTTGTAAACCATATAGGCAGCACCGATACCAAACACAGTAACAATAAGTATGACAGCACGACCCACCAGTACCTGGCGATTCTCTTTCATATCCGGCTTAACCTTCACCACAAAGTCCCTCACAACCAATGTTGAGACAGAGTTCAATACAGCAATGAGGGAGGTGATTAACGCCGCTAGCAGAGAGGCCAGTACCAATCCGCGTAATCCCGACGGTAAAAGGTTATTGAGCAGCACAATAAAAGTTTGTTGTGTCTCCTCCCCTTCCAAACCGGGATATAAGGCATAAGCGATAACACCGGGCAGGGCAAAGATAAAGACCGGCAGTAGTTTAAGCAGAACGGCAAACATCGCTCCCCATCTCGCCTGTTTAAGATTTGGGGCTGCAAGAACCCGTTGAACATTGACCTGGTCAATTCCCCAGTAAAATATGCCTGCATAAAATGCTGTAGCAAGAATTCCCCAAAAAGGATAGACAGGATCATCGTAGGGTGCGGCAATATGCATTGCTTCAGGAACTTTCTCCATCAACCCACTCCAGCCCCCGACTTTATCGAGCCCGATAAACAGCATAATACTCGTTCCCACAATCATGATGGTTGCCTGGATCGTATCGGTATAGGACACTGCCGTAAAACCCCCGATGATCGTAAACAGGGCCACAATGAATCCGATAAAAATTACGGTTGTCATGATGTCCCATCCCATCAAACCATTCAACACCAGGGCTCCGGCAAATAGGGTGAAGGCAAGTTTGGTCATCACACTAATAATCAGCATCAGTCCTGAAAAAAATGTCCGTGCCTTCTCATTGTACCGTATTTCGAGAAATTCAGGAATCGTGAATATCTTGTTTTTCAGGTAATAGGGAAATAATATCGCACATGCAAAGCCGAGGGTAATTCCAGTTGTAAGTTCAACAGAACCTGCAGAAAGACCATACCTGTATGAATCGCCGGAGAGTCCAACCAGATGTTCGGCACCAATATTTGTAGCAAATAATGAAGCCCCAATAACCGGCCACCTGATCTTTCGACCACCCAGAAAGAAATTGGAGCTGCTCTGGCCAGCCTTTGCCCGGTATGCCATATACAAGCCTGTCGCCAGGCTGCCAAAAAGTACAACAAGACCTACTATCCAGTCTAATCCGCTAAGTGAAATATTCAATTTATTACAATTTAAATGATTGTTTATCCTGCAACTTTTTCAGACGTATTACACTTTGAACCATGGCCCTTACCGTATGATAGTTTATCTTCCAGGAGTGCCCCATATGTCTCCATACGGGTTCACCTTCCCTTGTCAGCAAAGGATACCATTCACCTGCATCCCGGTTTATTACTTTTCTGAAGACAAAATGGTGCACATTTTTATAGGCAATCCAGTACTTTTCATTTTTAAAAAGCAGGCAGGCATCGAGAAGACCAATCATCACCTCTGCCTGCTGCCAGAACTCCTTCTCTTTGTCATAAACACCACCGGAGTGCGGACCCTCAACAAATACACCACCAAATTCAGTATCAATGCCATGATCAATGGTATGGTCAAAAATTGAAGCAAACAGATGAAGATAGTGATCATGATCCATACCCAGAATGTCAATGGCATGGTTAAGGAGCCATGCAAATTCGGCATTATGACCATAGCATGTATTATCGGTTGGATTTATCTTCTCTCCCATTCCGGAATAGCGGTCCCAGCCCCATACGATGTCAAATTTGATCTGTGGTGCAACCCGCCAGTCTGCTGTAAATTGGGGAATTCCGGTTTTGTACTCCGGATGGATCATCCTGTGAATCAGGATCTCAATATCCTCAATCAATTTCCGCCGATGAACCTCTTTCCCACTACACTCATATAGTGTGGTAAATGCCTCCATCAAATGCATATGAACATCCAACGTTTTTCGGTCACCGCCCTTGGAGCCCGGACCTGCCAGGGTCCAGTCTCTGTCAAACATCTCAAAATACCCTCCAAACCGGGTATCGGTACAATGCTTCTGTATCAGGTCAAAGGTTTTTTCAGCGTATTCAAGGCCCCTGGGATCACCTGTTGCCAGTGTATATTCGCTCAAGCAATAGATGGCAAAACTGTGTCCGTAAAGAATCTTCTGATCTATTTTCACGTTCCCGGCACGATCCATCATCCAATAAAAACCGCCATGTTTCCTGTCCCACATTTTATGGAGCATAAAATCAACCCCATGACCAGCCAGCGAAGCCAATTTACCTTCTCCGTAACCTGCCCTGTGGGCTGATGAAAGGGTGTAGAGTGACCTCGATTGTGCAATGAGTGATTTTTCATCTTCTCCTGTATCTTTCCCGTATTGATCAAAATGTGTGATATATCCACCACCCTTTTGGTCGATCATACGGCTTGTCCAGAAGGGTAAAAGCTCATTTACCAGGTGGCTTTTCGCTTCTATTAAATATCTGTTGATTTCTTCTTTCTGCATAATCCGATTTTCTGCTGTTAAAAGTAGTTGAAAAATTATTTGACGCAAAAATCCCGTAAACCATAGACCATAGCAATATTACATTAATATTTGTGAAGATAATGGTTGTGTCACGTCTGAAAATGTAATTAATTAGCTTAATAAATTGGATAGATGCACCTGATGAAATATTTAAGAATAATTTTCCTTGTAACCTTGGTTTTTTCCTGCAAAAATCAGCATGATTCAGATGACAATCAAAAAGGAAAAAGTGAGGGCGCTTACATTGATATACCTTTTGTACAGGAATATCATGAAGGATATATGGTGGATGAAAAAACATCGGGGGCCAATGACGTCAGGGCCATTCAACCTGACAGCAATGATAACATCTGGATTGCAACCAAATCCGGCGCTTTCATGAAAAAACAGGGTAGCCGTCAATGGGATTTAATGATTTCAGGCAGAGATCAGGGCCCTGCCTATGATATAAAGACCGATAATCACAATGTGGTTTGGATCGCTACCTGGAACGGGATCTATAACAACAACTCCGGGGAGATGGAGAAGATGGAAGGGCCCCAGCCTCCCCTGGCAAAAGTGGTGATTGCAGATGAGGGTGTATATGCTCTGGGACCACACGGGATATGGTTGTATCGAAATAAAAGATGGGAGAAGAAAAACTGGTCCACCGCCAGAAGCATGCGGACAGCTGTGTCTGACGGCAAAGGAGGAGTTTGGATAGGAAGCGATGTGGGATTGTATCATTGCAATGATGAAAAAACAATTGTATTACACGATCAAAACGAGTTGATAAGTGCCTATGTACGCGGATTGGATTTCACCGGTCAGGGAGAGTTGTGGGTGGGTTGCCTCGGGGGTGTGACCATCCGAAATAATAGTCAGACCATTGGTGCAAAGGTCCCTGCCGACGGGATCACCAATGCATGGGTCAATGTGGTGAAAAGATCACCGGACGGAACCATGTGGATAGGCACCAATTACGGGATTACCCGGTTTACGCCAGGTGAAAAGGAGTATTCTGTGCGATTGAGCAGACGTTGGTTGATGTCGGATGAAGTCAGAGACATTGCATTTGATCAGGAAGGAAATGCATGGATAGCAACTGCCAATGGGGTAAGCGCCATCAAAAAGAGAGAGATGACGCTGGCACAAAAATCAGATTTCTTCTATCAGAAATTGATTCAGCGCCATGTGAGGGAACCATGGATTGTCAACCGGTTCAGACTGAATGTGCCCGGCGATACCACCACCATTGAGGCTACTGATGATGACAATGACGGTGAATATACATCCATGTACCTCGCCATGGAATCCTTCCGGTATGCAGTTACAAAAGAGCCGGAAGCCAGGGAGAGAGCAAAAAAAGCATTCGATTTTCTTCACTACCTGCGGGAAGTAACAGAGATGGATGGTTTTTTCGCACGAACGATCATTCCGGTTTCCTGGGAGAGATCACACGACATGAACCGCACCTATACACCGCAGGAACTGGCCGAAGAGATCATCAATAACCCAAGGCAAAAACCGGTGGAAAAACGATGGCATCTATCAAAAGACAAAAAGTGGATGTGGAAAGGAGATACCAGCAGTGATGAGCTGGACGGGCATCTTTTCGGGTATTATTGCTATTACAATTTCGTGGCGGATAAAAATGAAAAAGAACGGGTAGCACTTCATTTTAGCAAGATTATGGATCACCTGATGCGGAATGATTTTAACCTGGTCGGGGTAGACGGAAAGCATACAAAGTGGGGGGTGTGGTCTCCGAAAATTTTGAATCATGATCCGGAATGGGCCCCGGAAAGGGCATTGAATTCTCTGGAACTACTCTCTTTTTTAAAGTTTACCTATCATATTACAGGGGATGAAAAGTATCAAAAAGCCTATTTGAAATTAATACGGGAAGATGGTTATCTGGAAAATGCACAAATGTTGCACAATACCAATCCTGCGTGGGAGACATATTTTGATATTTACCTGACACTCTATGTCTATCCTCCACTGTTGATGTATGAAGATGATCCCGCAATCAAAAGTGAATATCAGAACCATCTGGATCAGTGGTTCCATAAACACAAAGAGACAAACAGCCCGTTTGTCAATTTTACATACAACTATCTCACCGGCGGTCAGGATGAACTGGATCACTCCATTTTCTTCCTGAAAGACGCCCCCCTCGATCTGGTTGACTGGCAAATTGATAACGGAAGGCGGGAAGACCTGCGGGTGGTTCGGGAGCCTATTCTGGAAGAGCTGCAGGTGGACGAGTTAAGGCCGTCAAGCGAGTACCGCACCATTCGCTGGGACAGAAATCCATATGCATCAATAAGTGGAAACCCGGCACAGGAAAGAGATCCGGTTTACTGGTTGTTGCCCTATTGGATGGGAAGGTATTTAAAGTTAATTAAGTAGCACAATGAAATCATTTAAAAAGAGTCTGTTCATTCTTCTGTTAAGTGCCGCCCTCATTAGTTGGAGTAACAAAGGAGTTGAGATTTATGTTTCCCCGGATGGAGATGATGGTGCCAGTGGAGAATATTCAAATCCAATAGCTAGTTTACAGCGTGCTGCAGAGTTAGCAGGAACCCGGGCCGGGGAGGTTCCGGTAACTATTTTTCTGTCCGGCGGAAACTATCGATTGACAGAGCCTCTGGAATTGGGCATACATGATGGAGGAACAGCAGAAGCTCCGGTTCAATGGAAAGCCATGCCGGGAGAAAAACCCATCATCAGTGGAGGTATTCCAGTTAGAAATTGGAAGCAGGAGGAGGATGGTAGCTGGTCCGCATTGCTACCCACAGATTTTCATGGAGCATTCAGATCCCTCTATGTAAATAACAAACGTGCTGTCAGGGCACGATTTCCAGACTATGACTATTTAAGAATTGAAAAGGCGGGCAAAGATAACAGGACGAATTTCTTTTTTAAAGCAGATGATTTTCCAGAGGTAAATGAGGTTGAGAAACTTGAACTGGTCCTTTTGCACGACTGGTCAATCACACGCATCGGGGTAAAATCGATTGACTGGAAAAGGAATCATCTGATTGCGACTGATACAATTGGAGCAAAACTTCCATTTTTCACCTTAACGCACTGGGAGAAAAATCCCCGTTATTATCTTGAAAATGCCCGGGAGTATTGTGATGGTCCGGGGGAGTGGTATTGTGACTTTGAAGAGCGAAAAATATACTATCGTCCGCTGGCTAACGAAAAAATTAACGAGACAGAAGGGGTGATTCCAATTTCTCAGAAGTTAATAACCATTGCCGGTACCAAAGAAAAACATGTCGGATTTATAAGTTTTACGGGAATAACATTTGAACATACTGCATGGCAGTTGCCCGGCAAGGGGTATTGCGGAGTTCAGGCTTGTATGTTTGATGACCGTCAGGATAATCACACCGGATGGAATCAACTCCCTGCTGCCATTGAACTTGACCTTGCAGAAAAGTGCGGGTTTTATGATTGTACCATCAGGCATACCGGGGGCTCCGGTATCTGGATGCGCCAGAATTGTTCAGGCTGTGAAGTTTCAGAGAGCCACATTTATGATATTGCCGGTAATGGTGTCGGTATAGGTGAGGGACGCGATCGACTGATCAACGGTGCCCCGTGGTGGCAAGCTGCACCGGAACAAGTTTCTAAGAATAACAAAATAAGTCATTCCCTTATTGAAGATTGCGGAAGGCAGTTTTACGGTGGGGTTGGAATCTGGGGCGGATTGGTTTCTAACACCCTCATTGATCACAATGAAATAAGGAATTTACCCTATACCGGTATTTCTGTGGGATGGATGTGGAATCCATCTCCAACTCCATGCAGGGAAAATATTATACATGCGAACCACATCCATCATATCATGAAAATACTTAGTGACGGCGGAGGTATTTACTGTCTTGGTTTGCAGCCCAACAGCCGAATTACGGATAACCTTATTCATGATGTTTCAATAAACACGGGAAGGGCCGAGAGTAATGGGATGTTTCTGGATGAAGGGATTACGGATTTACTTGTAGAAAACAACATTATTTATAATATAGCCCGTTCACCTTTGAGATTTCATAAGGCATTTCACAATGTGGTGCGTAATAATCTGTTTGTTTGTGGTGATGATATTCCTCCCATTCGTTACAACAACACCAGGGAAGATGATATTATAAAAGTTGATAACCTGGTGCTGAGCCACTCCTCCAAAGCGGATATGGAAAAACTGGAAGCAATGGTTGCAGATTTCAGCAGCAATCAGATTTTTGGACTGCAAAAGAGACTTCAGGTCAACGAGTGGATCACAAGTTGGTCTCTATTGGGTCCTCTACCACTTGAAGAGGGGAGCTCTGAAGCAGATCATTTAAAAGGATTTGAAACTGATTTCCTCTCTGAGCAGAATACAACGACAAAATGGTTCGAATATACCAGCAGTGATTCCATCATAAATTTGGACAATGCGATTTCAAAAAAGTCATTCATTGCCGCCTATGCCTACAAAGAGATCTATGCTGACCAGGAGGGAACATATATTTTTGCATTGGGGACAAATGACGGTGGAAGACTCTGGATCAATGATGTGGAAGTATGGGATTATCCTGGTGGTCGTGGCATAAAACCTGATGAAGATTTAATCCCGATATTTCTAAAAAAAGGTCATAATAAAATATTACTCAAAATTGAAGAGAGGGGCAATAATTGGGAGTTCTGTGCCCGAATAGTTCCATTTAACATTGAAACATTATTCAGAAACGTAGAGTTTTTTGAAGTAGTGAGCTTGCTAAATGGGGTTTCAGAGCTGAGATTCTCTTCCAGCGAGGCCGTAGTTGAAAATTTATTTAAGTCTGTTAATCTCGAAATTTACTCTGATGAAAGAGAGCCGGAGCTGGTATGGTCCGGGGAGTGGACGAACAAGAAGAGAATGACATTAGAGACCGGGAATCAGGAGTTCAAACCTTACATCCTGAAAATTAATGCCCGGAGTCAGGATGGAAAAAAATGGAAAAAGGAGATATTATTCAAGTCCGGTGAACGAATTAATTATACGTTGTTCGAAAACGGCAAAACAAATTATCGAATTGTGGTGGGAAGGGATGCTTCGGAATCTGAGCAATGGGCAGCTTCTGAATTGCAAAATT
>JAUVKN010000159.1 GCA_030596245.1 Bacteroidia bacterium
TGAATGGCATTTTAATCATTTTGCTTTTAATAATACCATGGCAAGCCTCAAAATACTGAAGAAAAGATATTTCGAAAAATCTTTTCTTTTAAAAGATCATTCTATTAGACTTAGACAATATAAAAGGCTTAATAAAACAAATGTTTCCGTAAGATTAGAAAATTCATATATATGGGCTCAAGAATACAATATTGAGTATAGATACCCTTTTCTGGACGTTAAATTGATTGAGTTCTACTATTCATTGTCTTCCGAATTGAAATATAGAAATGGTATTGGAAGATATATTTTTCGAAAAGCCATGGAAGGGATACTTCCTGAAAGTATAAGAATGAGAGATGATAAAGCTGGAGCAACAATTCCAAACATGAATTATAGATTAATGAAAGATGAGTCTATATTTCGTGAAATAATTGAAGAGGGGAGGAACAATAACCATACTCATTATGTTGATTATGATAAGATTATAAAGATGTTAGATAATTTGAGGATTACCCAAGGAGGGCATGATTTTGAATTTAGTCCAACAGCAATATTTAATCCAATTTGTGTATTACTACTCCAAAAATGGCAACGGGAAGGTAAAATTGATATTGGAATAAAGTGCTGATCTGGCGACCGCTATTTTTAAACACCAAGTAATCTACTTTCAACTTTTTCTTTCCCACTTTTTTCTAGCTGCAAAACAGCGCTATTTCATAACATGAGACATAATCCCAATTGCCTCACCAGCCTTCCCATCTCGGAATGTAATAATGATGTTATACTGGCCGGTCTTGCGGCAGAAGAAGTTGATGGGGTTGTATTCTGTTTTGGTTTTGGGGTCGAAGGTGGAGACGAGCATGTTGGAGGTGTCGTAGATGCGGATGATGGCCTGGCCTTTGTCGTTGCAGAGGTTGAAGCGGTAGATGTTGTTGCCGCGGAGGATGACGGCCTGGCGGTACATGGGGTGGCGTTCACCTTTGTTGGCTCCGGGGAGGCTCACCACGAACTCTCTCAGGTAGATGGCGCCTTCGCCTGCTTTGCCGGCACAATCCTGTATGCGTTCTTTGCGGTCGTCCTGGATCATGGATACCAGGGTGAGAGCCAGTATGACAGCAAGAATGGACCTTAAGAACTTTACAGACTTTATAGACTTTAGGACTTTCATACTGCTTAGGATTTGATGTTCATGTGCATGTTCCGGAGCTGCTCTGTCACTTCGATGATTTTTTGCAGGGTTTGGTCGCTCATCATCACGTTGGAAGCTTCGCTCTGGATTATCATTAGCATGCCGTCCTTTTCAATGGTCTGGGGCTCGTCCACCACGTAGGTGATCTTCACGTCGTCATATATGCTTTTGATGATCTCCAGGTCATTGATGTAGCCGTTGATCACCTCTTCGTTCTTGTGGTCGTTGAGGATCAGGAGCAGGTCGTTGAGGATTAGTTTCTGTTCGCCGATCATCGATTTCAGATCTTCGTTGCTGTTCTGGACCGCTACCTGGGTGGCCAGGAAAAGGCTCTCCATCCAGACACCAGCAATCATCAGGGCGCTCAGGTTGCTGCGGTCGGTTTCCCTCAGGTAATCTTCCATGTTGTTGAAACTGTTGATGGTGATGAACATGAGCGAATCCAGGTCAGAACTGGTGGTGGCCAGCTGTATGATGGTGGCAATATCGAAGAATTGTCCGATCTGCAGGGCATCGGCCAACCGGTTGATGCCGGAGAGGTAGTTTACCGCTGTCCCGGTCTTTTCATACATATTCAGGTACCCCAGGTCCGCACTGAGCACCCCAAGGTTATATGCCATTTCAAAGCTGTTGGTGCTCGTTGATAAGTTTTCAGGATCGGCCAGGTAAGAGGTGGAAAAAGGGATGTTCAGAGAATTGATCAGTGCAGCCACTTCAATGGGAGAGGCGATATTCTGGATGATCTCATTCATGGTTACCGAGGAGATCTGAAACTCTCCTATGTTCACATCGTCCATGTTTACCTCAAGGATTTCAGACGGACGCTGACCGCATGCTGCAAGGAGGAGCAGTGCAACCAACAGGAGTGATGAGTTTCTTATCATGATTATAAACTTTGTGTAGCTGTTTTTAGCCGGGTTCAGTATATAAATTTAGTCAATTTGCAGAGACGGTTGTAATACAAAATCAACACATCGGCGTTTTCGGGATATCTTCGCTCATATGGTCTGGATGAATGGGTGATAAGGTGCAGTGGCCCTGGGGATGGTTCCTGGCTTGAGGTTGCACTGATACAACCCTTAGGTGAGGTGTTTGAAGGCTTCTACCTTGCTATGGTGGAGGTGAAAATAAAGAAGGAGGTCTCTTCGTCAATTTTTACAAAACTGTAATCCAGGGGATTCCCGGTCTTTCTCTTGATATCGATGAATCCCAGACCGGCGCCTCCTTTAGGTGATGTGATCCCCTCGCGCATCTGTTTTTTATAAAGGTCGTCCAGACTGTCGCAATCCATGTTGTTCAGTTTTCCCAGAAACATGGAGATCTCTTCCACATGTGCGTTCTCTACAATGTTCCCGGTGGTTACCTGGAACCTCTCATTGTTTTTTGCCACCAGCACCAGACCCATACCCGGGTAGGGATGACCCCTGTAATCATAGGCCTCAGCATGCCTGTTGATATTCTGCAGAGATTCCACCATCACATGGTATACACGCCGGAGGGTTCGATCATCTTCCACGTCATCCAGTTGCTCCTCCACCAATCCGGTAAGGGCCTTCATCACCTGGTGGGTGATCTGACCTTCAAATACAAGAGATATATCTTTGATCTTTAGATTTTTATACCGATCATAGATATAATTAATAAAACCTTTGCTTTCGCCTGAAAAACTCATATCAGGTATAAATATATGGAATCTAAAGCAAATTGGAGAAATATGCTCCTGATGATCATTCAGGCGCTTTATGATAAAAGGGTTCCTTCCTGATAAACCGTTTGGAAAAAGGACCCATGATCGATTCATGAACACCCAGAAGAAGAGTGCCCTGTTCGTTCAGATTGGAATGGAAAAGGTCAAACACCCTGTTCTGCAACTCGTTATTAAAATAGATGATCACGTTCCTGCAGACGATCAGATCGAATTTAACCAAAAAGAGGTTTGGATCTTTCACCAGGTCCAGTTTCTTATATACTGGTTTTGAGCGGAGGAAATCCTTCATCCGAATCATATCGTGGGTCTCGTCGATGTGGAAATATTTTTTCCAGTACTTCCTCTGGCTCCAGGAGGGGGTACCCGTTCCGTTCAGCATAACACGATCAAAATTCTCCAGATAGCTCTGGTTAAAATGGTATTTGTAGGTCCCTTCCCGGGCAGTCTTAATCACATCGGGATTAAGATCACTCCCATAAATTTCTGTTTTCTCCAACAAATCCTGCTCTTCAAGCACCATCATCATGGAATAGACTTCCTGTCCGGTTGAACAGCCCGGGTGCCAGATGCGGATGGTGGATTTATCCTGTAAGGTTGGCAATAAATTGACTTTGATCTTTTTCCAGATTTCCGGATCCCTGAACAGCTCGGTTGTATGAACAGTGAGTTTCCTTACAATACCCTCCAGGAATTCTCCATCGTTCCTCATTCTGACGGTGAGCGCATCCATGTCTATTTCCAGCTCCAGCAGGATCCTGGTGAGACGGCGGCGCAGGGAGGTATGGGAGTATTGGGTGAAATCGTATTCGGAATGATCGCGAACGGTTTCCTGAAAGCTGTGTATATCCTTTCCAACGACCTCCATAGGGTAAAACTAACGAATTAATAATTACCTTCAAATTTGGATAAAATCCTTTTGTGGTTAACTTTGAAATACACAACTAATATGCAATGACCTTCGGCATTCTCATATTTCCCGGAGCCCATGGCGACAAGGAGCTGAAAATGATCCTGGAGCATAAATATGGGAAGAAGGTCAAACCGATCTGGAACCGCGAAACTGACCTCAAAGGCATTGATGTGCTCTTCATCCCTGGTGGATTTCCATGTAAAGGATCGTCCAATTCGTCAAAATGTATTAAAGATTCTCCGGTCATCGATTCCATGATGGAATTTGCCGATCGCGGGAAAATTCTGATAGGCATCGGGAACGGATTCCGGGTGTTGTGCGAGACTGAATTGGTGCCGGGTATCTTAAGAATGAATAAATCCCAGCGTTTTATCTGCCGGAACACCTTTATCAAACCTGACAATGAATATACAGCGGTGACCAATAAACTATCCAATGATGTTGCGTACCGCATTCCTATAGCCACAGGGTACGGGAGGTATACCGCCAAGGAGGAGACATTGGTCCAAATGAGGCTCAAGGAGCAGATACTGTTCCGCTATTGTGACGAAAACGGACGTATTTCGGAAGAGATCAACATCACCGGAGCGGTGGATAATATTGCCGGGGTTTGTAACGAGAAGAAGAATGTGATCGGAATGATCCCACAGCCCGAACGGGTGGTTTTCCCCCACGGCGGAAATACAGATGGACAGGCCATCTTCGATTCACTCATGGAGTATATCTAAGTCACTCCCTCCTGGATTTTCCTTCAGGCGGAATAGGTTTTTACCTTCGCTGAATTGCATCTCCACCACATCAAAGAGCACCAGTTTTGTAAGAAGTGTGATCAGCTCTTTTCGATTGAACCCGGTATCGCGTTGTATTTTTGAAAGTGCACTATTCGGCGTTCTTTCAAGGTATCCCAGCAAGATCTCTTCCCGACGGGTGAATTCCAGCAGCTTTCCCCGGGCTGTTTTTTCCTCTTTCCATACCTGCAACTGGACTATCCCGGCAAGTATATTCTGGTCGGCCACTCGCATATAGGCCAACCAGCGGTTCTCCTCATCCCGCGCATAGACTGGTTTATTATCCACCTGAGGGATGTAGATCTCAAGGACACTCTTTCCCTCAATGGAGTAGTTCCGGCTCTTGAATTGCACCTCAGGTTTGCAATTGAGCGAAGCTGCCGATTCTACCATGTAATACTCTTCGTCTGACTTCACCCCGCTTATCCGTCTATTGTCCTTTACCCCGATCAACAGTCTGCCACCAGCCGTATTGGAAAAAGCAGAGAGGGTACGGGCGATTTTGCGGGCATCGCTGATCTCGAATTTGAAATCCAGCCTCTCATGTTCTCCCTGGGCGATAAGCGTTCGCAGCTGTTTTTGGTCTGAAGATTCCATGCACCTCAAAAATACAAGTTCCCTTTCGAACCCGTAGCTTTTTCTATGCCGATTTACTAACTTGAATGCTTTTACCATGAATAAGATCCGGGACTTTCTGAAAAACCTGTTGGCCCGAATTCGTTATGCCTTCATAAAGGGGCGTAACAAAGTGCTTGAAGTATGTATGCTAACCAAGGGGCACTGGCGCTGGGCTGCTTATGGCATCTTTTTAATCATAGGATTGTTCCTGTTAGGATTGGGGATCGATTTTGTGGGAGAACTGCATATTGGAATCTACCTGTTTGCCCTGGTTTTCTTCCTTGGTCTGCCCCTGTTATCCGGACTGGGTGTCCGGTTGGGATTAAAAATCCTCAGGGTAATTCCTGAACGATTCAGCTGGCTCATTTTTGGCGCTGTATTCTTTGTCTTCTTCATGTTCGGTTTTCCGATGAAGGCACTGATTGTCATCTTATTAGTACTGCTCCTGACCGGCTCTTTCCTGGGGGCCGGGATCTATAATGCGACCGGGGGGCGCTGGACCGGGTTGACCCGGATCAGGAAAATTCTTACCATCATCTTCCTGGTGCTGGGAGCGGGATTCTTTTCTACAGGATGGTATTATTTACTTTATCCAGGGAAGACTCCCGATGAATTGAAAGCATGGTCTCTGGAAACGGAGCATTTGCCTTCACCTTTGAAGGTTTCGGATCCCTCCTTACCAGGCCCCTACGAGGTGGATTCACTTACGTATGGATGGGGAAAGGACCGGCGTCGTCCTGAATTCGCCGATGAAGCGGACCTGATTACTCCGGTGGTGGATGGAAGCAACTTCCTCGATGGATGGGAGAAGCTTACCGGGAAACTGAGGACCTTTTACTGGAAGATGGGACCTGATTCCCTGGCTTTAAACGGAAGGGTATGGTACCCTTTGGGGGATGAGCCTTTCCCGCTGGTACTGATGGTACATGGCAATCATCTGGACAGGGACTTTTCCGATCCCGGGTATGGATATCTTGGAAGGCATTTTGCTTCCCATGGGATTATCGCTGTCTCTGTGGATGAAAATTTCCTGAACGGAGCCTGGTCTGACTTTAGCAAGGGCCTGGAGACAGAAAATGATTGCAGGGGGTGGTTACTTTTGAAGCATCTTGAGCAATGGAACAATTGGAACCAGTGCGATACTTCTTTCTTTTCCAACCGTGTGGATATGGACCGAATCGTGTTGATCGGTCATTCCCGTGGTGGGGAAGCCGTTAGCATTGCTTCCTGTTTCAACCAGCTTCCTTTTTATCCTGACAATGCAGATGAGACTTTCGATTTTGGATTTGGGATAAAGGGTGTGGCAGCCATTGCACCGGTAGACGGACAATACAGGCCGGCCGGGAAGGAAACACCCATGCAGGATGTAAACTATTTCACTGTCCACGGTTCCATTGATGGAGATTTGCGGAGCTATGATGGTTTGCGCCAAATGCGAAGGGTTCAATTTGAGGATACGATGTACCATTTCGCATCGGGATTATACCTGCATGGGGCCAATCATGGTCAGTTTAACCGAAGCTGGGGTTTGTTTGACAACGGGTATCCCAACAAACTGCTGACGAACCGGCGTGCAATTATTCCTGTGGATCAACAGGAGAAGGTGGCCCTGGTATACCTGACAGCTTTTGTAAAAGAGAGTGTGGATCCAGGAACGGGATACCTCTCACTGTTCAGGGACTACAGGCATGGCCGCAACTGGCTCCCCGACCTGGTTTACCTCAACCAGTTTCATGAATCATCGGCCATCATACTCTGTGAATTTGACGAGGATCTGGACCTCACCACCGGTACAGCTTTGATAGATTCCATTCATGGAGTTGATCTGGCACTCTGGAAGGAGGGAAGAATTCCTAAAAAGTGGGGGGACTTTCGAAATAATGGGGTGTTCCTTGGATGGAATAATGAAAAAGATACTGTACCGGGTTATTACCATATTGTGCTTGACTCCACACAATCAGAAATCATAGCTGAAGCCGGCAATCTCACCTTTCTGGCAGCCGATGCACAGGTTGATCCGGGGGAGCGGAAGGATACATCGGCAGTGAAAATCGATTCGGACGAAGATGAAACTAAGATGGATGGCAAAGATGAATCCAATTCCGGAAACGAAGAGAACTCTGAAGGTGACAATGGTATTGAGGATGAAGCTGGCAACGAAGATATAGATCAGGATGGAGACAGAGATGAAGATGATGATAGTGACAGAGATGAAGATAAGGATGGTGACAAAGATGAAGATGAGGATGGTGACAAAGATGAAGATGAAGATGGTGACAAAGATAAGGATGATGATGGTGACAAAGATGAAGATGAGGATCCGATTCCGGTGGATTTCTCCATATGTCTGGCGGATGCTGAAGGGATAGAGTTTAGAGTGAAACTGGGAGATTACCAGAAGCTGCAACCTCCCATCAAACCGGAAGTATTTAAATCCAGGCTCTTCTGGGACGATCCGGAGTCAGAAGTGATCATACAGTACGTTGCGATCCCCATAGATGCATTCAAAGATGAAGCGAATGGAGGTATCAAAGCCGCAAATATCCGGTCCATCCGATTTGAATTTGATGCGGAGGAAAAAGGATCAGTGATCCTGGATCAGATAGGCTTTACTCGCTGATGTATAAGCAAAGTATATCTGGTAAGCTAAGTATAATGTTTGAGCAATATATAATAGTCGGTTCATATAAAATCTAAACCAACAATGAAACAATTACCAAGCGCTTTACTGATGGCAATGCTCATTATGTTGACAGCATGTGACGGAACCAACACACCTACCGAAAAGGAGTCTCTGCCCAACATTGTGGTGGTCTATTGTGACGACCTGGGGTATGGTGATCTTGGATGCTTTGGAAACAGAGAGATACGAACTCCCAGCATCGACCGGATGGCAGAGGAGGGGATGAAATTTCCGGAATTTTATTCTGCTTCGCCAGTTTGTTCACCCTCCAGGGCGGCACTGCTCACAGGAAGGATCCCCCAGCGCATGGGGATCAACGGGGTCTTCTTTCCCCGCTCCTATACGGGAATGCCTGTGGAGGAGATTACAACTGCCGATCTTCTGAAATCTCAAGGGTATGCCACAGGGATCGTTGGGAAGTGGCACCTGGGACACCGGCATGAATTCCTGCCACTTCAGCGGGGATTCGACGAGTACTTCGGGATCCCTTACAGCAACGATATGCTCAGTGTGGTCTACCTGGAGGATAACGAAGTGGTTGATTTTCATGTGGACCAGCACTATACCACCAGGACCTATACCGAAAAGGCGGTTGATTTTATTGATCGGAATGCAGGCGGACCTTTTTACCTCTACCTGGCACATTCCATGCCTCATGTTCCCATATACGCTTCGCCCGAATTCGACGGTCGTTCAGGGAAGGGGCTCTACACCGATGTGATCGAGGAGATTGACTGGAGTGTGGGACAGGTGCTGGAGAAGCTGGAGGAGCACGGGATCCTGAACAACACCCTGGTGATCTTCTCAAGTGATAACGGCCCATGGCTGGCCATGCGTGAACACGGAGGCAGTGCAGGGATCCTCCGGGAGGGAAAACAATTCACTTTTGAAGGGGGACAAAGGGTGCCTACCCTAGCCATGTGGCCCGATGTGATCAAGGCCGGATCGGTATATGATGATATGGCACTCATGATGGACTGGTTTCCCACCTTTGCGGAAATTACTGGTGCGAAGGTTCCAGGTGACAGGGATTATGATGGGGAGAGTATCCTGAAGGTTCTGGATGGAACCGGGAAGCGGGAAGGAACAGAGTTCCTCTATTATGATGGGGGAGATCTTCAGTGTTACAGAAATGGTGATTGGAAACTGAAACTGCCCTACAGGGGTTTCAGGGGGGCCAATTGGAAAAGTGCTGTCCCGCCCCATGATACGCTGCTCTTTAACCTGAAGTCAGATCCGGGAGAGAAAGTGAACCTTTACGCAGAGCATCCTGAGAAGGTGGAAGATATGTTGACCCTCATGGAAGATTATAAAAATTCCAAAGGAGAACTACCGCCCTCTTTGGTGATTGGTGACGGGGCCGACCACTTTCATTACGAATACCTG
>JAUVKN010000175.1 GCA_030596245.1 Bacteroidia bacterium
GGCGGACTTCGTCGATCTCCTTGTACTTCTGGGAGAACACATCCTCGAGATGGTTGCAGTACACGAAGTCGTGCATACCATCGGACGTTAGATACCAGGTCTTCGGCGTCTTGATATCCGCAAGTAGTTTATTTTCATCACTGTGCCGCCGTACGATCTGGTAGGCCAGAAACAGCCCGGCTCCCTTGCCGCCGGTTTTACCATAGCCCTGAGCAGGGTAGATCAGTCGCTGAATGAGCTGGTGAAAGTCCCTGATTTCAACGTAGTTTTTGGCGACGTTGATGTACTCAAGCTGGTCCGAGAGAAACCGTCGGACGAGCGACACCAACAAGCCCTTCCGCGTCGAAGGGGAGAGCTCTACCTCACCGTGTTCGGCATGTTGATATCGATGGCTCTGCCTCGGGGTAGTTTATTGAAACAGGTCCCATGGATATAACGCTGACCTTTGATCTGAAAAAGTACCAACGTAATAAATTTGAGGGGGAGTATATACCGGTTCATTTTCACTATCAGATCAATGACACATTCGGACTCGAAAAATCGATCAGGATCAAGGCCCGCGGTGCGTTCAGGCGGAAACATTGCTCTTTTGCCCCCTTCTGGCTCAATATCAGGAAAGCAGATATTGCAAACCAGCATCTGCAGGAGGTAAAAAGAATGAAGATTGTAACCCATTGCAGGGGCTCTAATGAATATGCGGATTATTTGCTCAAGGAGTATCTTGCCTATAAGATCTATAATATCCTGTCACCCGTTAGTTTCAGGGTTCGGCTCCTGCGTATGAAATATGTGGATACGGGAAGAAAGAACAAGGTGACCGAGAGTTGGGCATTTATGATTGAACCTGAAGAGATGGTTGCAGAGCGGCATGATGCCCTGGTCATTGAGAAGGATGAACTATCCATGAGGCTCATGGAACAGGAATCTATGGATCTGGTGGCACTGTTCATGTATATGATTGGGAATGCAGATTATTCCATTGCGGGTCGTCACAATGTAAAGATTCTTGGTCTCCCGGGATTTGGATCTAAAGGTTATACTCCGGTACCCTACGATTTTGACTATACCGGTCTGGTAAACGCCAATTATGCAATACCAGGGGAAAATCTGGGTATTACATCTGTGACAGAGCGGTACTTCATGGGACTCTGCCGTGATATGAGTAAGTATCAGCCGGTCATTGACCATATGGAAAACCACAGGGATGAAATCCTGGAGATGATCAACTCTTTTCCACACCTTGGGAAGAAACATAAGAATGAAATGATCTCTTACCTGGAGGGATTCTATAACCTTGCGTCAGATCCCGGACTGATTCAAAAACAATTTGACAAAACCTGTCGTTAGAACCGGTTAGCTATCAATTTTCCTTGCAGCCTTTTTAAGTTGTCTTTCTCTTTTGTTAGGTGATACTGTGGGGGAGCAATTTTCTCCCCTGGGCATGGGACCGTAGGATTCACTCTCCAGTTTCTCTTTTTTGTTACGGGGACAACCGAACATTACGTTGAATCCTGCACGCAGGTTGATTGTCCGTGTATCAAATGGATAAAAAAATCCCAGCAGGTTGTCACTCACCACATGGAACTGAAATCCCTTTCCATGGTAGGCGAGTCCGGCACCAATATTTTTTATGCTATTGTTCAGGTAGGACCAGCTTACAGTCGCCAGTATCCTGTCGGCCAGGTCTGCATTTGCAGAAAGGGTCAGGGACGAATGTACCTTGCGGCGAAAGATCACATTCCGGCTCACAACTCCCAGGGCAATGTTTTCCTTTATCTGGTAACTTCCTCCCAGAAACAACTGAGCCGGGAGGAGTGAAAAGTAGGGTTCCTGGGAGACTGTAACATCAAATGCATTGATGATAGAATCTATGATTTCCTCAATAAAACCAATGGAAATGATCACTGTTGAAGGATCAACCCCACCATATTCGAATGAACCCACTCCATTGACATTGTTCAGCTCTGTTCCCCATCTTACCAGTCCCACATCGAGCAGACTTGCGGAGAGTGTGATCCTGTCGTCATATTGGTAGATGGCTCCAAGGTCAATGGCAAATCCGGGATTTCCCCTGTTCAGCAACATCGGCAACAGGTCGATTTCATCAAGTGTAATACCGTTGATGTTCCCGTCTGCATCCTGGGTGATGGTGAGTGGAAATGAACTGTTGATGGAAAAATCTCCATTCAGAAGAAGGTTAAAATCGTTTTCACGGGTTGTGAAATCGGCTTTCATTCGATTGCTGTAAAGGTTGGCCTTGCCAAACAGTAGTTTTCCACGCAGGCCAAGGATCAGGGAGTTATCCATTACTTTTGAGACTCCAAGCGAATACTCCCGTTGATAATATCCGGCAGGTCTCAGGGCATTAAAACGGGAAGTTTCCCCAAGAAACCGACCATTTCCATAAAGTGCCATTTCTGCAAATTTCTTTGGGACTGTCTGATATGCAAGTGTCTTTTCGGTAATGTTGAAGGTGAAATAGAGTGATCTGAACCTGTACCCTACGGATATGGGATGAATCAGCGCTTCTGCTGTGAAGAGGTCCACCCGGTGCATCTGATTGATAACACCATCAATGTTCCAGCTATCTGACCCTGCCAGGTCATTGTAGGTAAATGCAGTGTTGGAATAAGAGATATGACTTGAGGTTAAGCCAGGGATGCCTAGGAACCATTTGCATTGGAGTTGAACTGCCGGATTCAGCAGGTTCGACTGGGGGACATGATGCATCAGGTAGAAAGTGTTGCTCTGCTGTCCTGTGGCGGGGAGCGTAACCAGCAGGATCATGGAAATTACCAGAAGGGAGATGATATGGCACCGTACTTTTTTCAAAACTCAATGGTCAGATCAAGCATGGCTCCTATTTCCACATCAATCAGATAGGAAGGGTAGCAGGGGATGAGTGCTGTGTCAACTTCGGGGTTCAATATGGTGGCCCGGAGAAGAATTCCGGTAACATACTGCAGGGGTTCGATCCGATTCCGGTCAAACATCGCATCCTTTACTACGTGTGAAGGCTGAATTATCTCCCCATCGCCCACCACATCTCCCGGGGGAAGCGGAATGGCTCCTTCAGAGAACATGGAATCGATGAAGTTCATTGCGGGATCAACGAAATATGCCTGTGCCAGCACATCATTGGGAAACCCATTGTGGAGATTTACCCTGAACAGTATCCTGTTCATGAGTTCCAGGTTTTCACTGATGGCTGAAAGATCGAAATCCATATAACCCTCGAGAACAACCTCCAGTGACTCGATCCACTCTGGTAATCCGGTGATAGAATCCAGCTCAAAAAGTAAAGTGTCAAAACCACTTTCCCAGTTTAATCCGAAGCTCTCCTCACTCAGGGGGATGGCCACATCAGGATTCCAAACAAGCGTTTCAGGAACCGATTCAGGCATATCCTTCAGGCATGAGACAGCCATTAGCAATATGATTGTCAGAGCTGCCATCAATCCAAATGTCCTTAAAAATTGATCGTTTGAAGGTTCCATAGGAAGCTGTGGGAAATATAAAGTTAAAACAATCCTGAAAAGAGATCGTTCAAATGTATAACGGGAATTATTTATCTGTTATTTTTGTCGAACTGTTATTAAATACACTCGATATGCTTTCAGTTAATAAGATAGGCGGCACATCCATGTCTAAATTTGAAGATGTTCTCAAGAACATTATGATCAGACAGGCGCCCGATGGCAACTACTTCAACAGGATTTTTGTGGTATCGGCTTACAACAATGTGACCAACTGGTTGCTCGAACACAAAAAAACCGGCGAGCCCGGGGTCTACGACTTTTTTGTGAAAAACAAAGATTATCGGCACGCCCTGGATGATTTGCTTGAAAAACTCATTGAGATCAATCATCAGTTGGAAGGGATAGGGCTGGATCTGAAGGTTGCTGATCTTTTTATTACAGACCGGATCGAACAATCGAAGAATTACCTGACAAGTATGGAGGAGGTAATGGCTTCCGGGTATATCAACAAGCAGAACATCCTGCTGGCTGCCAGGGAGATCCTGGCATCAATAGGGGAGGCCCATTCGGCCTTTAATTCAGTCAATATACTGAATAACAATAATATAAAGGCCACTTTCGTTGACCTTTGCGGGTTCCATGATGCGGAGTTCCTGACCATTGATGAAAGGATCCACCGGGCATTCAGTCACCTCGATTGTACCCTGACCGTTCCTGTGGTTACCGGATACACCAAAGGGACAGAAGGGATCATGCGAGAGTTTGACCGGGGGTACTCCGAGGTTACTTTCAGCAAGATAGCAGTTGAGGTCAAAGCTTTGGAAGCAGTGATCCACAAGGAGTATCATCTTTCAAGCGCCGATCCTGCCATTGTGGGAGTTGGTAATTCAAAACCCGTTGGGGCCACCAATTTTAATGTGGCGGATCAGCTGGCCGATATCGGGATGGAGGCCATTCATCCAAAAGCTTCCAAACCACTGGAGGTGGCTGGTATTCATATTCGCATCAAGAACACATTTGAACCCGATCATCCCGGCACATTGATTTCAAGGGATTATACCGGGGAAGAGTCAAAAGTGGAAATCATCTCAGGGACCGACAGGGTGGTGGCCATCGAGGTGCACGATCCGTTTATGGTGGGACAAGTGGGGTATGATATGAACCTGATGAAGGTGATGCTGCGTTACAACATATCCTACATATTAAAAGCTACCAATGCCAACAGCATCACCATGGTGATCTGGGAAAAGGATATTGTGGACGGTCTGTTAACAGAGCTAAAAGGGCTCTATCACAAGGTTACCATAAAGGATGCAGCACTGGTATGTGCCATGGGAACCAACATTGCTAAACCCGGATCCCTGGCCAAGGCAACCACCGCACTCTTTCACAAGGGGATAAATGTGGAGGCGGTATCCCAGTCTTTGATGCAGGTGAATATGCAGTTCGTCATTGGGCGTGGAGATTACAGAGAGGCCATCATAGCTCTGAACAGGGCCCTGTGTCATTAGCTCCACTTTCCGCCGAAGGTTTTAGTTCAACGAAGGTGTAAATACACCAGGTGTGTTTGTTACTCCCAAATTAGTGAATATACGAGCCTTAGTCAAGTTAAGCGCTCGAGCTGTCTGATAGTACCTAAAACAACTGCTGATTAAACCATCCGTTCCAAGGAAGGTCTAACTAAAAGGACAATTAAGTTTTTTTTAAATAAAAACTGATGAATATTAAGGCACTGGCCCGATGCGGGCTTTTATTTTGTCTGTTTTTCTTTGCCCTGCAATTAAATGGACAGTCAGGTCAGGCAGACACTGCAGTTCAAAGAGAAAATGCAATTCGGGTTTTTATTGACTGTTTTCATTGTGATATCAACTATATCCGCGAAGAGATCCCATATGTCAATTATGTGCGGGATGTAAGGGAGGCACAGGTTTATATTCTGGAGACAAGAGAACTCACCGGAAGCGGTGGCAGAAAGTATACCTATGCATTTGTGGGACAGAAGGAATTTGAAGGAAAGAATGATACCCTTGTATATGCAAGCAGGCCTGACGATACAAGGGACTTTAGCAGGATCTGGCGCACCCAGATGATAAAAATGGGGCTGATGTCATATGTGGCCAGAACACCACTCTATGAAGAGGTGGTCATCTCTCCAACCGAACAAATCGTTGCACAGGTGGTGGAGGACAAATGGAGAAACTGGGTATTCGAATTGGAAGCAGAACCCAATTTTGAGGGAGAGGAGTCCTACAAGGAGTTGGAGCTGGGAAGTTCGGTCTCTGCTACGAAGATAACCCATGACTGGAAATTGGAGTTTGATTTCGATCACCGGTACAGCAGGACCAAATATACCTATGATGACACACTCTACACAAACGATAAAAGCTATCAGGGACTGGATGTGTTGGTGGTAAAAAGCCTGGGTGATCATTGGTCCGGAGGATTGAGAACAGATGTCTCCTCCTCCACCTATAGCAATAGCAGGTTCGGGTTTGACTATTTACCCTCTCTGGAGTTTAATATATTTCCATATACCGAGTCTACCCACCGGCAATTCAGGGTCTTATATGGTATCGGAGGATCCTATAACATATACAACGACACAACAATCTATAATAAAATCGAAGAGCATCTTTTTTTACAACAGCTTCAGCTGGCTTACCAGGTACAGCAGAAATGGGGTTCCATTAATGTATCGCTGGAGGGTTCCAATTACTTTCATGACTTCTCAAAGAACCGGTTGGAGCTGAGCGGGTATGTGACTCTACGTATTGTAAAAGGGCTCTCTCTGAGGATTCGGGGCGGTGCTGCCAGGATCAATGATCAGTTATCGCTGGTAAAGGGTGAACTGACTGAGGCAGATATCCTTTTGGAGCTTCAGGAACTTGAAACCAGTTATAACATTGATGGAGAAATCGGGATTACCTATACCTTTGGTTCCATCTACAATAATATTGTCAATCCAAGATTTGGCAATGGGAGAAGAAGGTATTAAACCATTGTGATTACATGTGAATCCTGCGAGCGCATTGGCTTTGCCGAGTTCGTAAAAACCCGGTTCCCCGCTGCTTGCGGCGGGGAGATTCAATTGGATTCGGGTTAAAGCTGGATTATATCTTTCCAGATTTCATCCGGGATCTCAACCCCATTTTCCAAATGATATTTTCTGTTCCTGAGTGAGCGCTGACCCGGATGCTGTGCAGATTCATTCAGATTGGTAATAAAACCAAGTGTTTCGTTTATAAGAGAGTTGAGTTGTTCTTCACCGAAGTGACGTTCAATATTTATGGCGATAAATACCTGGGAGAGGTTGGTTTCCTCGGGATATTCTCCGATATTTTTTGTGGTATTGCCTCCTGAAAGGATGGCTGCTGCCAGATCGAGGACCAGTGACAGGGCACTCCCTTTCCAAAGTCCCGTGGGAAGAATCCGCTCGGTCTCCAGAATCTCAGAAGGATCTTTGGTTAACTGACCATTCCGGTCATATCCACCAAATTCAGGAAGATCTGTACCACATTTCTGATGCCACTCCAGCTTGCCATATGCGTACTGGCTCATGGCCATATCCAGTACAATGTGCCCATTGCGATGTGGGATGGCAAGGATAAATGGATTGTTACCCAGCGCCGCCCTGTCACCTCCCCAGGGTGGCATATTGGGAAGTGTGTTTGTCCAGGCCATGAACAGGAATCCCTCTTCGGCCGCCCTCCAGCCATAGGTTCCACCCCGCATCCAGTGGTTGGTGTTCCGAAGTCCCACACAACCGATTCCAAATTGGCTGGCCAGTTCCATGGAACGATCGGCACAGTGTAAGGCATTCAGGATTCCTGGTCCCTGCCGGCCGTCCCACTGTTCAAGGGCTTGCATACTGTTGACCAGTTGAGGTACGGCTCCAGGTTTTACAATACCCATTTTGACTTCGTTGATAAAACGAGGAAAACGGTTAATGCCATGGGAAAAAACTCCATCTGCGGTTGTCTCAGAAAAAATTCTGGCCATTGCCACTGCCGCTTCAGGGACGAACCCCTCTTTCAGCAGTATGGGAAGAAAGGTCTCTTCCAGTTTTTTTACATCGATCTTCACTGTATCACTTTGAATGTAGGTTTCAAAGTTATGAAGTTGTTTGTTTTTTTACCTATTAATGTGGGTCACATTTCCAACACCGCTTATTTCTTTTTGTATATTCACACGTTCCATAAAACTAACAATAATGCATACTTATCATTTAAGAAAAGTTTTATACCCATTATTATTACTGGTTATTCTGGTAGGATGTAACCGTTCACCCGCTGGTAAAGATAAAGTGACAGCAAGTGAGGTAGAAGCGTCCGTGCCAGATGAGAGCATCTCAGTCAACAACATGGCAGCGGAAGAGGATATGCGGCAGGCTGCCCTCGACGGAGATAAGGAGCAGGTAAAGAGGCTGGTGGATGCAGGAACCGATGCCAATGCACTGGACCAGGAGGGTCATACCGCTTTGATGTTTGCAGCTTTTAATGGGCATACAGACATCGTCCTACTCCTCCTTGATGAGGGCGCCGTGGTGGATCGCCGTGACTTTCTGGATCGCACCGCTCTACTCTATGCCTCTACAGGTCCGTTCCCGGAGACTGTTAAGCTCCTGTTGGAAAAGGGAGCAGAACCAAATATCGTTGATTCCGACGAACACTTTTCACCGCTGATGCATGCTGCTGCTGAGGGAAACCTGGATGTGGTGAAAATCCTTCTGGAAAATGGGGCCGATCTGTCACTGACCGACGTGGACAATGATGATGCTGAATCCTTCGCCCGGCAGGCAGGGCATCTTCAGGTGGCCGATTACCTCCAAACCCTGCGTTAGAGATCTATTTTTTTGATATATTTAGCGACTATTAAACCTACCACATTTATTTTGGTCTAATACAGAATCCCTGGTACCGGAGATTGACCTTAAAACTGAATGTAAGAGCCATCATATGATTCTTGATGCTATAAAGGCTGTTGTCGCAACTGTCATCTTCCTGATCGCATTGGGTCAACCGCTTTGCGGTCAGCAGGATCCATCTGATGTGAACCAGTCATCCTATACTTCACTGGTAGAGAAGGCATATGGTCTTGATCAGGATCTTATCAACGGAGTCCAGTATTTTGATCGATACCTGGGGTGCAAAGGGGATTCCTATATCGGGAGTATTGTCTTTGAGGATGGAGAACTTACCATAAAAGAGAGGGTGTATCATAATCTGAAAATCAGGTATGATATCTTTTCCCAAAGTGTGGAGGTCGAATATGATATCTTATT
>JAUVKN010000066.1 GCA_030596245.1 Bacteroidia bacterium
AACCTTTTGTTGTCTTGCTTTGAATTGTAGCCATAATTGGTATATACTTGTGATATATACATGCAATTATACGCTATACATTAACTCTTTGCAACATAAGTTATCAACCATAGTTCGTGTATACATATTTTGCATCAAGAAAAACCAATATATCTGACTGATGTTCAGCCCGTTTAACTTTTGAGGAAAATGTTTAAATTGAAATTTGTGATAAACTCACGCTAGTAAGCAGAAAGGTATAGCTTGAGCTCTGTTCCGGATGCCCTTCAACCTCCAATTCAAGTGAGAACCGGTTTGTGTTCCAGTCAGGAAGAGTCCCGGTGACATGGGGACCCTCGATATTGGTATTAGGATCAGCATCTCCAAATTCCCAGGTTGATAGCTGTAACTCCATTTTATTTGCTACCAGCCTGACAAGTACCTTACCTCCCTCCATGGCCTGGGGCAGATCGTTTAATATCCAGAGTTGGGTGGAAAACTCTTCCCCTTCCTTCCACCTCAACTTAATATTCTTTGCACTTGCCATTGCTGGTCTGCATGCATCACTTACAGCAAAGAAAGCTGGTTTGGGTATATTGGGCCAATTGATAATGCTGTTGTTGGCAGCAGTCGGCCATGGCTCATTGTAACACCAGTTTAGTGCCATGGAACAGTAGGGCTTCTGACGGCGTGCTTCCTCGTAGATCGCTTTGTATCCCTCACACTGCAACAGTTGTCCATTTGCAACCAGCTGCCCCAGGTTGTCTAATTCACCAAAATAATTCCCGATCATATCCTGCATAAGCCAGGTATTGCCAACCCAGGCATTGAAAGCATGATGCGACTCCCAGGAAGCACCCGGTTGGGGTGGCCATAGCTCATCACCAGGAATAATAGTTTTCAGAATCTCTACGGATGAAGGGGAAGGCATCCCAAACTCTGTGTAAGCGGTATTGCGAGCCCTGTTCATCGTGGAGTAAACCTCTTCCCCCGTATTCATATCCCTGAAGACATAGTGTCCGTGCCCCATGCCAAACAAAGGAGAGGTACTGATAAATGGAGTCTGTGGATCCAGATTCAAACACTGACTGTTCAGGAGCCGTATGGCAAGGGATTGATCATCCATTCCACTCCAGGAGTTAAAGAGCTCATTCCCACCCGACCACATGGCCAGAGACGGGTGTTTTCTGATCCTTTTAATAATAGAAGCCGATTCCTGCTCCAGTACCTCCAGGTACCGGGGTGTTCCCACATAATTGTTACAGGCCAGGGGAAACTCCTGCCATACCAGGATTCCCTTTTCATCACAAAATTCATGGAAAGACTCCTTATTCACGATGCCACCCCCCCATATCCTTAGCATATTAAAATTGGCCTCCAGGGCCCTGTCAGTAAGCTCGTCGTAACGCTTCTCTGTGATAATTCCGGGGAAAATCTCCGGATTGACCCAATTGGTTCCTTTACAGAAGATCCTTCGCCCATTGATCTCCAGTTGAATTGGAGCCACACTCCTGGATTTGGGAAATCCCTGGGGTTCACTCCAGGCCCCCTCATTCATCACCAGCCTCACCCTTCTGAATCCCAATTTACCATGGATCGTTTGAAGAAGGTTTCCATACCTGTCACTCAACTCAATGGTATAATCATACAGGGTTGGATCCCCCTGATCGTGGGGCCACCACAATCCGGGATTATTCAGATGTACTTCAAGGCTTCCCCTGTTCTCCCTGGGTGCAAAATGACCAACTTCTATCATCTCATCCGAAGCATCAAACAGCTTCCAGGTCAGCATACATCCATTCAGCTCCCTTCCGTCAACTTCAACCGTGATCTCAGCAGAACTATAATCTTCGCTCAAAGTGTACTGCACCGAAGCATCCGCCATATGAGACCCCGGAAGGATCTCCAGGTAGGTATCATCCCAGATACCCATTGGAACAAGGCGCGGGTGCCAGTCCCATCCATAACTAACAGCTGGCTTTACACTGGCTGCAGCCTGACTCCTGTCGGCCGGGACCCTGTGCAGTTTTGGAATGGGAAAGATCCTTACCTCCAATTGGTTCATCTCCTCAAGATGTCGTGTAAGGTCAAGTCTCACAGGAGTGAACATCCCCTCCTGGTGAAGCAGCATTCCCCCATTCAGATAGATCTCAAATTCATAGTCAATCCCCAGGGAGTGAAAAAGCAGCCTCTGTCCGGTCTCCAACTCCGGTTTTGAAAACTGGCTCCGGTAGACAAATTCGCGCTCCTCCATCCACAGGTAATCCTTCCAGTTCTCCGCATAATAATAGGCGCCATATCCTTCGGCCTTTGCAACATCCAGCTGGACAGCACCCGGCACCGTGGCTTCAATCCATTTTCGTTGTGCCGGATCGTTTTCTGAAGAATAGTTAAGTTCCCATATCAAATTTGGAGGATCAGCAGCCAGGAGATTGCCAAGGGTGAGTGAAATGGCAAGCAGAATTGTAAGGGTCTGGAGTGTTTTCAAGTAGGTCAGGTTCATGCTGAAATTGTTTTTGAAGGGTTTTGAAGATAAGAATTTCCGTGCTTTAAATCGCATTTAATTGTTATATTTCCAGTACAGTTTATCCGTTGTCAACCCTTTTATACCCTCTTGATGAATACTATCGTTAAAACATTAACCGTTCTAATTCTCCTGGTCACATTAAATCCCATAAGCCAGGATCTAAATGCCCAGATGCTGGCAGATTTTGAAACTCCGGAAACTTCCCCGGTTATTACTTCAGAGGGAGCCACCTATGTGGTGGAAAATCCGGATAAAACAGGCATTAATCCCAGTGACAGCGTGGGATACTACCATAAGATTGATGGGAACTGGCACTATGTGTCACTCCACTTCCCCGATACCGTAAAGATCCGCTATAGCAACACGCTAACTTTCAAACTCAGGGCCACCACCCAGGGCAGGATCTTTGCCAAGTTTTACAATGGAAGCGACGTGGTGATAGAACACTGGGCACCGGAATGGAATTTTCAGCCCTCTGCCAACAGATGGGTGGAATGCACCATGGATATGACCAAGGCCATGGGGAAACAATTCACCATGCTGCAGCTTGCTGCATGTGTGGATAACACGACAGAGGCCGATGTTTGGTTCGACGACGTTAAACTGAGCAATCCCGATGCCGGTGACGGGACCCCGGTCCTCGATTACACCATATCCGACAGAAATATTGTCCCCGGGGAAGAGATCACCCTGGATGCTTCCGGATCCTATGATTTCGACGGGGATATTGTCGAATACTCGTGGGATTTTGGGGATGGGAACACCGGAACGGGTCCGGTTGTGAATCACTCATATGCATCTGACAGTTTGTATGAGGTGAGGATCACCATCACCGATAACGATGGAATGAGTACCTCAGAATCTGAAATGGTCTTTGTGATCCATCCTGACCATGGTGTAAGTCAACCTCTTTTTAATACTTCCGAACCGAAAACAAACCGGAAGATTGAAGCCATCTTCCAGGTAATGGGGCAATACATCAACGAGTTTGACCCTGATGAAGTAATGGTAAATGCCGTGATCTCGTTCCCCGGTGGTGATTCGGCAATTGTACCCTGTTTCTTTTACCTGCCCATGGATTACCTGAATGAGAACTGGGTCCCGGATCCTTATCACCAATCATGGATGCTTCGATTCATGACCGAAATGGAAGGCGAACACCAGGTCAGGTTTGTCCTGGTAAATGCGGATGGAACCCGTATTTCGAAGAGTTCCAGCGTGGAAGTAACATCCGGCAGCTCACCCGGCCCCATCAGAGAAGATACAGCGAACAGACAGTATTTCCGGCATACCACCGGAGAACCGTTCTATCCCCTCGGGATCAATATCGGATGGAACAGCCTCGAAAACTACACCCAGATCCTCAACAATCTCTCCGACGGCAGGGCAAACACCTTTCGCTACTGGCAAACACCATTTGCCTGGCAAGCCCTGGAGTGGAGCGAGGATTACTACTACAATTACGAAGGATTGGGCAGGTACAACCAGGAAGCAGCTGCCATGAGCGATTCATTGCTGGAGCTTTGCTCTGCCATGGATATGTACATGCAGCTGGCTATTTTCCAGCACGGTCCCTTTTCCGAAAACGTCAACGAAATGTGGGATACCAATCCATACAACAGTGCCAATGGCGGATTTGTGGACCGGGCCGAAGAATTCTTCTACAATGAGAGCTGTAAACAGCAGACTAAAAAACTACTCCGCTATTTGGTGGCCCGGTGGTCCTATTCACCGAACCTGTTTGCCTGGGAATTTTTCAACGAGGTTCAGTTTACCGGGATCCACAACAGCCAGACCGAACTCTGGTTCCCTGGTGTGATCAGCTGGCACAGCGAAATGAGTCGTTACATTGAATCCATCGATCCCTGGGATCACCTACAGACCACCAGTGCTGCTGACGGACAACTGCCCTCCTTCGATACCATCCAGTCGCTGGACAATCTGCAATACCACCTCTACAAAGAGGAACCCCTGTTGTTGAATACCCAGGTAAGCCTTGATAAACAGTTTCTAAATGACCTGGAAAACACATCGGTCATCAATGGTGAATACGGAACCCGTAATGAGGCCGACACTCCATTTGATATGCAACGAAATGCCATCTGGAACGGGATCATGACCCAGGTGCCAAGGTATATGTGGATATGGCAACATTATGTTGATCCGGTCTGGGCCGGACTGTTTGACATGCCTGCCCGGTACCTGGAGGATGAGGACCTTTCCAGGGAAGAGGAGCTGAATGATTATGCATTTAGGGTGGTTCACCCCCATAAAAATCTGTCATCTCTGGGCTTATCAGGCGACAGAGCATTCTTTGGATATATCTATGATCCGGACAATGGGACCAGCATCGCATCCGCATCCGTCGAAATAGACGATCTTCCCGTTGCCAATTACAACATTACCTATTATCATCCGGTGACAGGTGTGGTAGAGCACAATGACTCCATACCCCTTATCAAAGGGAATCATATAATGGATATCCCCACTTTTTCAAAAGGGCTGGCATTCAAAGTGAAATACCATTCCGACTATTCGCTCCCACTGGCCAATGCCGGAAGGGATACTGCAGTGGCTGTGGGCAATCCGGCCACACTCAGCGGAAGCCTGAGTTCATCCCCGGATAACGATACCCTTTCCTATTTCTGGAACCTGGAAGAGAAACCCGAAAGCAGCCTGGCGAGCATTACCGGGCCGTCATCCATGGAGATTGAAATCACTCCTGATGTGGCCGGGATCTACCGGTTAAGCCTGGTGGTGAATGATGGAAAGGGAATCAGCGAAGCCGATGAGGTATTGGTGCGGGGATCATTGCCCCCCATTGCCAATGCCGGTCCGGATAGCACGGTCACCATTACTGAAACCTATGTGAGACTGAATGGATCGGGGAGTTTTGATCCCGATGGTGATGAATTGTTCTATTCATGGATATTGATCTCGGCCCCGGAGGAAAGTGAAAAATTGATTTATGAGGAGGATGCCATGGAGGTCATCCTGAAAACCGATGCCGTGGGTGAATTTGTGCTAAAACTGACTGTCAGTGATGGGATCTCTGTCAGTGAACCGGACACTGTTATAGTTACCGTACTGGGTGATGGGACCGGACTCGCACCCGCAATTTCCGGTCCGGAATTTGCCATCTATCCCAATCCGACTTCAGGAAAATTATTGATCTCCCCAATGGGAAATGATCTGATCCAGCGCATTGAGATCATCGACCTGAACGGTAAGATCCTCTCCCAAACTGACCAGCAATACACCGGCACAGATGCCTTCGAAATTGATTTGCACGAAACTGTTTCTGCAGGCCAGTTGCTGATTATCAGGATCACAGGAAATAAAAATATTGAATACCAGAAGGTTCTATTTTATTAAAACTCAGATCATGAAGAAACATTTGCTTTTGTCTGCATTAATACTGTCAGCTGCCATAGTGATACTGTGTCAGCCCACAATTAACCGGATAGTCCCCTCCGGAAATACCATTGGCCTTTATGAAAAACTGGAACTATCACTGATGATAGAAGCAGAATATGAAAATCCGTTTGATCCCGTCCAGCTGGATATAATGGCGCTGTTCACCTCCCCATCCGGCAAAGAGTGGCGTGTGCCTGGATTTTACTCCAATGCCCGCTGGAGTTCATTCAGCGTGAGGTTCTCACCAGATGAACCCGGATTGTGGAGTTATTCCATTACCGTGAAGGATAAGAATGGTGAAACAACCACTGAAAAAAGAACGTTCACAGCCGAAACATCTGATTATCATGGACCCATCAAAATTGCATCCAACAAAAGATACCTGGAACACACCGATGGTACTCCGTGGTATGGTGTGGGCCTGTGGTACAATGGCCGAACCGAAACAAAGGTATTGGACGAACTGAATGAAAGAGGCGTCAATTATATCAGTCGGCTTATCGCGCCCCTGGAGACCTGGGGTTCCGGTCTTGGACGGTATGATCAGTCAGCTTGCAACCAGATCGATGAATTGCTGGAAGAACTTGAAAAGCGTGAAATGCAGCTGGCTCTCAACTTTTGGTTCCATTCATTCCTTTCAGAGACCGTTTGGGGTGGTGGAAATATTGCCTGGCACCGACACCCTTACCAGCTGGTTACAGAAGCCAAAGATTTTTACAGCAGTGATGAGGCCTGGAAATACCAGGAGAAGCTCTACCGGTACATGATCGCACGGTGGGGATACAGCCGTTCGCTGGCTATATGGTTCGTTGTGGATGAAGTGAATGGAACCGATGGATGGGCCTCTGGTGATAGCATCGGGGCTGCCAACTGGGCCCGGAAAGTTCACAGCTATTTCAAGGAGCATGATCCCTGGCAGCACCTGACCACGGGAACCCGCAGCGGAGGCTTCCAGGAATGGTGGGACAGGGGTTATGAAATATTTGACCTCCCAGGCCGGGAGATTTATGAGGCACAGGGATTCCCCATCAATACGACCGGTCAGATCGACAAAGATGACACCCACCCGCTGACATACAGTTACAGGAACTATCACAATCAGGTCAAAAGACTTTGGTATGGCTATGAAAAGCCTGCCCTCATACCTGAAACAGGATGGGATCACACCTTTTACGAAATGAGCATGCCCGGTTACCAGGCTCAGTTCCACAATGCCATGTGGGTCAGCCTTGCTACAGGTGCTGCCATGTCACCCTTCTGGTGGTCCTATTCCGGTGCACTGAATGACAACGTGGTAACCAATCAGCTCCTGAGCATTCGAAAATTTTCCGATGAGATCCCATTTTCGAAGCTGACCGGCCTGACACCTTTGGAAATCAGCAATCCGGGTGGAGATGCATATGCTGTAGGAAGCGACAAACTCATATTCGGTTGGGCTGTAAATGCCGACACCGATATGTCCGGCAAAACCATCACCATTTCAGGAATTGAGAATGGAACCTACAAATTAAGGCTATATCATACATGGCGTGGCAGGTTCCAGGATGAGGAGGGTCGCAGGAGCAGCTCACCCGAGGAGGAAAGGCAACCTACCGGGAATTTGCTCCAGGCCGGGGAAAACACCTTAACACTCGAGATCCCTGTCCTGAAAATCGAAGCTGGCCATGCCCGTTACATCGGACAGGACGTAGCATTCATACTGGAACCTCTGGAGTAGGACTATTTTGGAATTCGCGAAACAGGACTATTCAGGCCTGCGGACATTAATGACCAGCTTAAGGTTAATCAGTATCCCGTCGTTGAATGTAACATTTTTAGCTGTTCTGTTGTCTCCAAAAGTGACCAGTGGAATGGCAAAATCGACTTTCTGATCCCCTGCATATTGCTTGTAGCTCCTGCCGAAGGAACGCCCGACCATTCCTTCCAGAAATAAGGGACCAAACAACCGTTGCCGGGCAAACAGTGTAAGATCAATACTCTGGCGTTCCATATAATCTCCCGAATAGGCTTCATCTCCCATATAATAGGTGGTGATCAGACCAAAATGGTTGAATCCTGCTGTCAGGTTCTCATTCACCTGATAATTTACCCTTGCCGTGACAGGCAACATACCTTCAATAGTCCACCTGCTGGATAATTTCCAGTAAATATCCACAATTGGAACCAGGTAGGGTCCGAAAAGCTCCTGGTTGATCATGGCACCAAAACTCATTATCAAATCATCATGAAACTTCTTTCCATAGGTGGCCACGGCACCCAGTTGGAAACTGTTCCCATCCAGGTTCTTAAAGTCCGACATCAACCTTGGAGCTATCAACACCTGGATCTTACGACCATTCCCCAGCTTCTGGATCAATCCAGTCCTCAATATGATACCATTGATAATGATCGGATTGGCGATACCGTCAGGAATGGCCGGATCGCCCTGAACATTAAAATAAAAATGGTTCACGTTGATGGCAATCATGGATTTTTCAGAGAGTTTTTTCCCGGCTTTGATCGAAAGTATTGATCCCCATTCTGTAGCTTTTTCCGAATATGTATCCTTATAATCCTGGGGAAGACCATAGCGGCCGGTCAGGGTAAGGAGGTCAATGGTCTCCTGAGCAGTGAGGCTAAAAGCCATGCTCATCACAATGAGTAAAATGATAATCCGTTTCATGGATAAAAAGGTTAGTTGGAATTAGTTGGCAAATAAATATACAAAAGAATCACTAGTTTTGAATAATCCAATTCAACCTGGCAATATGAAAAGAACTTTTCCAGCACTGATTATTTCACTGACCCTCCTTATTTTAATCGCCTCCTGTACCTCAAACCAAAAGAAAAGTGAAACACCGGAAGCCGAAAGCAAAGATGATTACACTGTAGCTTCCTACTACTTTCCCAATTACCATGTGGACAAGAGGAATAAAAAGTCTCTTGGAGAGAACTGGACCGAATGGGAACTGGTGAAGGCAGCCGGACCCAGATTTGAAGGCCACCGGCAACCCAAAGTGCCGGCCTGGGGGTATACCGATGAAGCCAACCCTGCGCATATGGAACAGAAGATCGATGCTGCTGCAGATCATGGAATTGATGCATTTATATTTGATTGGTACTACTATGATGATGGTCTGTTTCTGGAAAGGGGTATTGAGGAGGGATTTTTTGGAGCCAAAAACAACCGGCGAATCAAATTCGGACTCATGTGGGCCAATCATGACTGGATGGATATCTTTCCGGTGGATTCGGCCACCCTGCTCAGTCCGGATGGACCAGAAGTGCTTTATCCGGGAACTATCACTGTGGATACATGGGAGAGGATGACCGATTATGTGATTGAAACCTATTTTAAACACCCCTCCTACTGGCTCATCGACAATGCCCCCTATTTTTCCATCTACGACCTCACTAAATTTATCCGGAATTTTGGCAGTACCAAAGCCACCATCAAGGGTATCGAAGCATTCCGGAAAAAGGTCAGAGATGCCGGATTCGGTGATCTTCATCTGAACGCAGTGGTCTGGGGACGAACCATCTTACCTTCAGAAGAAAGAATTGAAGTGGATGATATGGGCTCATTTTTGAAGGAGCTCGGATTCACATCAACCACCTCTTATGTATGGATCCACCATGTACAACCCGATTTCCCGGAGCAAGCCTACCCGGAAGTTCAGGCGCAATATTTTAGCTATGCAGAAAACTTCTCTGCCTCCATTGACCTCCCCTATTACCCCAATGTGACCATGGGTTGGGATAGCAGTCCAAGAACCAAACAGACGGAAAATTTCAGCCATCTGGGATATCCTTTTACAGGTACACTGTCCAACAATACACCGGAGAACTTCAGGGAGGCGCTGCTGGAAATGCGGGAATACCTTGACCAGCATCCCGGGTCGGGCAAAATTTTCAACATCAACTGCTGGAACGAATGGACCGAGGGAAGTTACCTGGAACCTGACACCATTCATGGAATGGCTTACCTGGAAGCCATTAAAGAAGTATTTGAGTAAACATCATTCGTCAATATAAACATCATAACCATGAGCACTTTTACATTTCGAGCCCATCATCCACTTGCTGTTCTGGGTTTAGTCTTTCTGATTATTTCAGCATGTAGCAGTGAAAAGGAAGTTTCAAACCTGAGGCTCTGGTATGAGCAGCCGGCCCAACAGTGGACTGAAGCACTTCCGGTTGGGAACGGTCGCTTGGGAGCCATGGTCTTTGGAGGAATTGAACAGGAACATATTCAATTTAATGAAGAGACCTTGTGGACCGGCGCTCCCAATGATTATGCGCACACAGGAGCCTCTCGCTACCTGGAGGAGATCAGGCAATTGTTGTTCGACGGCAAGCAGGAGGAAGCACACAACCTTGCCATGGAAGAATTTATGAGTATTCCTCTGAGACAACGGGAGTACCAGCCCTTTGGCGATCTTTATCTGGAATTTCCAGGACACAAAGGCTCGTCCAATTACCACCGGGAACTGGATCTTGAAAACGCTGTCTGCAAGACTACTTATGAGGCAAATGGTGTGAAATACACCCGGGAAGTCATTGCCAGCTATCCCCACCAGGTCATCGCCATCCATCTCAAAGCCGATAGGAAAAATGTGCTCAATTTCAAGGTTAGACTGGATTCGGAACATGAAGAAAAATTAATCACTTCAGAAGGGAATCATCAGACACTTGAGATCGGCGTAAAGGATGGAGCTCTGAAAGGCACTGCACGCATTGAGGTGGATACGGATGGAAATATCACTTCTGAGGGTGACCGGATAGATATTTCGGATGCCCGATCTGCCACCATCTGGCTAAGTGCTGCCACCAATTTCGTCAACTACAATGATGTGAGCGGAGACCCAACCAAAAAACTGGAACCCATATTTGCACAATTGAAGGGGCTCTCCTATGAAAAAGTAAAAGCGTCCCATATTTCCGACTACCAATCCCTGTTTAACCGGTTTGCACTTGATTTTGGAAACTACCAAAGAGATACACTCCCCACGGATCGGCGAATTATCAAGTTTATTGAGTCTCCTGAGGATCCACAGCTCCTGGCCCTTTACACCCAGTATGGACGTTATCTGCTAATCTCTTCCAGCCGTCAGGGTACACAGCCGGCCAATCTTCAGGGGATCTGGAACAAGGATCTGAAGCCGTCCTGGGGCAGCAAGTACACCATCAACATCAATACCGAAATGAATTACTGGCCCGCAGAGGTTACAAACCTCTCTGAATGCCATGAACCTCTCTTCAAAATGATCAGAGAATGTGCTGAAACAGGTAGCAGAGTCGCCGTTGAACACTATGATGCAAAAGGCTGGGTTGCTCACCACAATACCGATATCTGGAGGGGGACTGCACCCATCAACCACTCCAATCACGGAATGTGGGTAGGTGGGAGTGGCTGGTTGACACATCACCTTTGGGAGCACTACCTCTTTACCAGGGATGAATCATTCCTGCGAGAAGAGGCCTACCCCCTTATGAGGGATGCAGCACTGTTCTATTCAGAATACCTGGTGGAGGATCCGGTGACCGGGTGGCTGATCAGTACACCCTCCAACTCGCCCGAAAACGGGGGCATGGTAGCTGGTCCAACCATGGACCATCAAATCATCCGGTCCCTTTTCAATGCATGCATCGAGGCAATGGAAATAATGGATACTGATCACCAATTTGCAGCTGAATTAAAGGATTTGTCCATGCAAATTGCTCCCAACCAGGTGGGACAATATGGACAATTGCAGGAGTGGATGGAGGATTTGGATGATCCCGAAAACAAGCACCGGCATGTTTCGCATCTTTGGGGTATCCACCCGGCCATGGACATCAATTGGGAAACCAGCCCTGAATTGATGGAAGCTGCAAAGCAATCCTTACTGTTCCGGGGAGATGATGGCACCGGTTGGAGCCTGGCCTGGAAAATCAATTTCTGGGCCCGACTTCTGGAGGGTGATCATGCCTATGAATTGGTGAAGCTGATCTTTCGACCCGTCTCTTCTGATAAAACCAGGTATGGCAGAGGGGGTGGATCCTATGCAAACCTCTTTGATGCCCACCCTCCATTCCAGATCGATGGCAATTTTGGTGCTGCCGCTGGCATTGTGGAGATGCTGATCCAATCGCATCTTTCTGCCATCAACATTTTACCTGCCCTGCCGTCGGCACTTCCTGACGGCAGCATTTCAGGCGTTTGTGCCAGGGGAGGTTTTAAACTCTCTTTCAGTTGGAAAGAGGGGAAACTTACCCGGCTGGAGGTTCTTTCAAAAGCCGGGGAGTCTTGCAAAATAAAGTATCTGAACAGAACGATTGAGTTTTCAACCACACCAGGCCAAACCCTCAGTTTCGATGGCCAATTGAACGAAATATAAAATAAGGTCATATGACCTAAACTTTAATAATTCCTAATCTATCCATAACGAACCGGACAACCGGATGTCATCCGAGGAGGTGCCAATCATAATGGAAAATTCACCCGGCTCAACGGTCCAGTGCAAATCCCCATCAAGCATCTTCAACTGGTCGGGTCCCAGTTCAAAGATTACCTGCTTTGACTCACCTGGTTCAAGAGGAACGCGTTCAAAACCTTTCAGCTCCTTCACAGGTCGCACCACACTGCTGATCCTGTCCCTGATATAGAGCTGAACGATCTCTGCTCCTGCCACATCACTGATGTTGGTAATATCTGCAGAAACAGAAAATGCTCCCTGTGATCCGGACCGTTCAGGGGAAACATTCAGGTTTGAGTATTCAAATTTCGAATAGGATAATCCAAATCCAAACGGATAGAGTGGACGATGGTCCAGATCTGCATAGGAATTACCCCAACCCTCTTCCAGCCAATAGCTTTTGGATGGTTTATGGTTGTAGAATACAGGTAATTGACCGGCATGTCGGGGAATGGTCAACGTCAATTTTCCTGAAGGGTTGCAATCTCCGAAGAGGACCTCAGCCACAGCCTCTCCTCCCTTCTCTCCAGGGATCCATGCCTCCAGGATGACTGGAATATTCTCATCGATCCAGGGTATGGCAAGCGGTCTGCCGTTAATAAGCACGACCACGGTAGGCGTACCGGTTTCAAAAACCCGTCGTATCAGCTCCTTTTGCTTGCCTGTAAGCTCCAGTGTCGCCACATCATATCCCTCTCCGGAGGTACCCGCTTTTTGTTCCTTCTGCCATTCATTCTCCCCCAGGACTACCACAGCGATATCTGATGTTTTTGCTGCTTTCACGGCCTCATTGATCTCATCCACATCCTCTCCAATCACATTGCACCCCTTCACATACCTGACTTTGGTGTTCCTGTCCACCTTGCTTCTGATCCCATCCAATACGGTTACTACATCCTGCAATACCACACTGGAAGTGTAGTCGCCAAGCTGGTTCTTTTCATCATCGGCATTGGGCCCAATGACTGCAATGGAAGAGATTTTCTTACCCAGGGGTAACAGACCACCCTCGTTTTTTAACAGTACCAGGCCCTGCCTTGCTGCTTCAAGTGCCAGTTGCTGATTTGTTTCAGTATGTGAGACCTCAAGTGCCTGTACCGGATCTACAAATGGATTTTCAAAAAGACCCAACTGGTATTTCAGATCCAGGACCCGTCGTACAGATCTGTCAATGGTTTCCATGGAGACCTTTCCTTCCTTCACATTCTCTATCATTTCGTTAAAATATCCCTGTCCGAACGAAATGCTCACATCCATTCCTGCGTTGGCAGCCATAGCCCCCGCATCCTTTATATTCTCTGCAACTCCTGTATAGACAAGGGTGTTAACTCCACCCCCTTCACTCAATACCAGCCCTTCAAATCCCAACTCACCCCTCAATATTTCCGTAAGGATCTCACCGGATGCATGTGCAGGGATGCCATCAATGGTTGGATAGGTCGCCATCACGCCAAGGGCCCCGGCCTCTTTTATCCCGGAAACCCAGGGTGGAAGGAAGACCTCCCTCAATGTACGTTCTGATATCTCCATGGCACCTCGTTCCAATCCGCTGGCAGGCTGACTCTGACCGGGATAATGACACAATCCCGCCACCACTTTATCCTTCGCAGAAAGACCATGCCCCTGGACAGCCCTTACAATGGTCTCCGCAATCCTGGAACAGAGATAGGGATCCTCTCCATACCCCTCCTGGTTCCTGCCTAATCGCGGATCCCGGTTGGGCTCAATCACCAATGTAAACAGCTGGTGGATACCCAAAGCCCTTGCTTCCCGTGCTGCCGTTTCATAAACCTTGCTCATAAGATCCATGTTCCAGGTACTCCCCAGGGCTGGTCCTTCTGGAAATATGGTGCCGCCGGAACACATCAGGCCATGGGTGCCCTCTTCAGTTTGCAGCAATGGGATACCCAACCTGGTTTGTTCAATGGCAATCTTCTGTAATTCATTAAAATAAGCAACCTGCTGGGCCGGCCCTTCGTGAAGGATCTGGTTGGCCAGGGTAAAAAAACCTCCCCCCGGACCAATTCCCTCCATAAAGGTTCCATTGGCAAACTTTCTGCATCCCTCCATTTTTTCTTCAGTGGTTCTTCCCAATTCTGAGAAATAGACACACGGCATGTTGAGTTGTCCGATCTTCTCCTCCAGACTCATGCGCAAAATCAGATCATCAACCCTCTCATCCACAGTGAGCACCGGGTTCAGGTAGGGGAGCATTCCGGTGTGAGGAGGGATTCCCCGCTGCTTGCTCACATACCTGCCCACATGGGTCACATGGTCGATCCAGATCCCGTTTTCGGGGTCAGATGCATAGCGGCAGAGTGAATCGATGGTTGAAAGCAGGGATGTCTGAGCTCCCCCGTTGTCCATCTCATGTCCCGCAAGTACCAGCCAGCTCCCGCTCTCCCGGGCTGCATCGATGAGTTTCAGGATATCTTCAAAGTTTTTGCCGTCCAGCTCCATTCCGGTCAGCTGTGCAAAATCACAATAGACCGGATCGTTGGGACCCTCATCCAGCCAGGTTCTGCCGGTCTCAAACATAGCTGATACCAGCGGAACATAGCTTTGGGTTTGATCTCCCCTCCCCACATAGGTCTGTCCGCACGGATATCCGAACGAAGTGGGGGTAACCCCCAGCAGATCCCTGATTAACCGGCTGGCAGAGTCCAGTTCAATGCTCATCTTCTTTAACGTATAATCTTCCAGTGCCGTCTGCCGTGACCAGGAGAAATTGGCAGTGCAAGGGTGTTCTATGGAGTGGTTCCCCATATCATGTCCGTTGGAAACAGCCTCTTTCCAGCCATCCACCCGCTGCATCATATTTTCAGGGGAGAGATAAAAGGTTGCCTTTACCC
>JAUVKN010000303.1 GCA_030596245.1 Bacteroidia bacterium
ATTTGAACACGCCAGCCTTAAGGTTCATATTTAAGGGAAGATTCAGCCATTCCATATAGACTTCGTCAACCACAAATCCCGCAGATGATGCCGCAATAAAAGCTTTTCCTCTTGTGAAGGGATCCAGAGGTGCAACCAGCGAGAGTTGTGTCTCTCTCAAAAAGAAGCCGTTGTTACCATAACCCAAATCGCTCGGTTCACTAATTGAACTGGCATCTGAAGTACTGACACCACCAAAAAAATCCATTCCGAAGCTGATGTTGGGATTGAGTCCCTGTTGCTGGCGAACACCGCTGAAATATTTTTTTGACACATCAACCTTTACCTCTTCCTGTTGTGAAGAGAGTCGGTCAGCCTCCTTCATAAGCGTTTCAAACTCATCTTCCTGATTTTGCTCAGAAATAGTTTTATTTATCTCATTCAGTGATTTTTCAAGTTCAAGGATTTTCTGATAAAGCGTGTCCTGGTGAGTTAATTGTATCGTATCCTGTGCCACCACATCGCTCACTGTGATGGTGATGATCATCAGACCGGCAATGATTGAATGCAGGAAAGGTCCATATCCAGACATCATATATTTTAAAATTTTATTGATTGGAAAGTTTAGTTGCTATTGGTTAAAGTGGGGAGATCAACAGCAGGCAGGGGGGCCATGATAGTGATGAACCTGGAACAGTTTGCTGATGGGTTCAGGGTGTGTTAACCGAAACCTGAACAGTTGCGGACAGGTGTTCAGTAAAGATCTTAAGATAAGGAGTGTAATCAGAGCAAATGTAATTTCACTGAAGAGACCCAGAAGCATTAGCTCTTTTTCTGTGTGATGATGAAACTTTAAAGGATTCGAATCGGCCTGGTTTTTCACAAAAGGGTGGGAGTGTGAAATGACATATCCGTCTGCCAGCACATGAATATGTCGGTTGACAGTGGTATTGAAGAATAGCCATATCATTGCCGGGAGCAATAACAGGGTCAGGCTGATTAATGGTTTTTTTCTAACCATTCTTGTTGGGGTTATCATTGTTTAGGTGCTGCAAATTTAGCAAAATAAGATGAAAGGTTCATTTCAGGTGCCCGCTTCACCCCAATCGTACTCACTGCCCTGACAACCATGGGTGGATTGCAGATATATATTCAACTGGAAAGCACTGTGGATAATTGTTTTAATCAACGCTCCGGATATATATTATATTTATCCTATGATGAGGTTCAGACAGTTTTTTCTCTTTCTGATGCTGACTGTATCAATGGCAGTAAACGGTCAGTATACAAAAGAGTTCAAGCGGATTTTCTTTGATGTTGACTACCTTTATGAGACCGGATTTTATGAGGAGGCCTTTAACCGGTATAAGAACTTATTAACACTTGATCCGGGTAACAGCAATATCCTGTTCCTATGCGGAGCTTGCTGTCTGAATATTCAGGGTAGTGAAGAGTTGGCTGTTACATACCTGAAGGAGGCGGTTGAGGGTGTGAGTACGACCTATAAGGAGCATTCACATAAAGAGTCAAGTGCCCCGGTCCTCACGTACTTCATGCTTGGGCAGGCTTACCACCTGCAGAATGAGTTTGATAGGGCAGTGGAGAATTATGAGCACTATCTGGTATTTGGAACCAATCAGGATCGTCTACAGCTTGAATATACCACCCTGCAGATTGAGGCGTGTGGAAGAGCGGACAAGGTTGTAAGGAAACAACCCTCTTTTGAGTTCCAGAGTGTGCTTGACCATTTTGATGATGAGCTGCCGTCGTGCTCCAATCCGGTAATCTCGGGCGATGGAAACATTTTAATCTTTCTGGTGGATTATCCTTCGGACAAAAAGATCATGATGACCACCCGCAGTAGCACCCTCTGGTCAAGGCCCAGGGTAATCAACAGTGAATTTGGTATGGTTGGCGAGACTTATCCGGTATCTCTTTCATACGATGGGAAAGAGCTATACCTGGTACATCACTACTATTCCCATTCGGATATTTTCCTGTCCAGGTTTGAAAGTGGCCGCTGGTCAAAAGCTGAAGCGTTGGGTCCCAACATCAATGGGCGGACATCAGAGAACCATGCCAGCATATCCAGGGATGGAAAAACACTCTATTTCACCAGTGATGCCAGGGGAGGATCGGGAAGCTTTGACATTTTTGTTTCCCGGCTTAATGATAAAGGTAAGTGGGGCATTCCCACCAATCTTGGCCCGGTTATCAATACTCCTTATGAGGAGCATACACCATTTATCTCCAGCAACGATTCCATCCTCTTTTTTAGTTCTCAGGGACATGAATCCATTGGTGGGGTAGATGTGTTTTATGCTGACTTGAATCCGGATGGTACCTGGAGTGAACCCGTGAGCCTGGGATACCCTGTGAATACAACGGGTGAGGATCTTTTCTTCAATCCCGGTTGGAATGAAATGGATGGTTATTATGCTGTGAGACGAGAAGATGATCCAACCTCCAACACCATCAATATGGTTATTGAACTGGAACCAGTGGAAGAGTTGGCAGCTGTGGCAGAAAAAACTCGTTCTATTGATGAATTTGTGATGGGTCCGGCAGAACCTTCAGAGTCGGGCCAACCAGACAGAGAGGTTGTGGAAATTAAAAAGGTCCCCACGATCACTGAGGCCATAGAACCGGAAGAGACGGATGAGATTGAAGAGGTATTAAACAGGAATGCGATCAGGGATACTGCCGAACCGGAGATTGTTGAACCGGAGATTGTTGAACCAGAGATTGCCGAACCGGCTAAAGAAGAGAAGGGCCCATCCGAGCTGAAAACCATCATCCCATTCGATTACAATGAGTTCGAATTGAATATGGCAGCCACCCTTGAGGTTGAGAGAGTTGCTGAAATGATGGTCCTGAATCCCGAAACCAAGGTTGTTGTGACCGGTCATGCCGATGCCAACGGAAGGGCAGAATACAACATGCTGCTTTCATTCCAAAGGGCCGATAAGATCGCACAGTATCTGGAGATGAGGGGTGTGGACAAGGGGAGAATTACTCTCAATGGCAGAGGGGAGGAGGCACCGATTGCCAGAAATAGGTATCCTGATGGTGATGATGCTCCGCTTGGAAGGTATCTGAACCGACATGTGTTTGTAAGTATCACTGGTCAGTTGCCAATGCGGGCTCACCTGCATGGACTTTATGTTCCGAGAAGTTTGAAGTATGTGCATGGAGAAAGTGATGGAACCGGCAGTCAGGAATTCTGGTTTACCATCCAGTTAAAGGCAAGTTATATTCCCCTGGACCGGTCTCGTTTTCAGGGATTTGAGGATGTGAAAGAGTATATCTGCACAGATGACTACTACAGGTATGCCCATGGTGCTTACAGGACCTTCCAGGAAGCAAGGGACCAACTTAAGAGAATCCAGGAAATGGGCTTTAAGGATGCATTTATCCAGTCCCTGGAATGGTATGGAAGGGTTTTAAAATAGTCCGGCTACTTCCATATGAACTATCCCGTAGTGGTAAATTTCGATATCAGGAGTTAATAATTTCCTGAATCAGTTCCAGTTTAATCTCTGTTTCGGGATTGAAATCCGGAGAATTCATATACTGCAGCATGCTGTTCAGCAATTGTCTTGATACAGGACGTTCATCCAATTTCTTCTGCATATCAATGCTGCAAACCATGATCTTCCCGGCACCTGCTTTTGCTTCAAATGCGAGTCCAAGCCGCCTGTTTTCAAACCAGGTATCGATGGGCTGGATCAGGGGTCGCAGTCCGGCAGGAAGCTGATCCAGGATCATGGCCTGTGAATGGGTGACCGGGTCCCACCACTGCCAGTTGCTGTGATACTCTGTTGGAAAATCATTGAATAGTGAGTGATCCGGATCGCAAAGGATCCCAAGTGTATGGGGAGCCTGTCCCCTTGTCCAGGCTGTGTTCCAGAATATGCTTGAGAAGCCGATCTTCACATTTTTTCCGTGCCCTTCACCCACCTGTCCATGGGTAAGTAACAGGACAGATCCCCCTTTTGACAGAATCTTACGGGTCATTTTATCCAAATTATCAGTTATATATACCTGACCAGGATCGGCTGCTTTGCGGTGGGGATAGACCCAGAAATCCCACGCATTTGAATAGGGGGTATTTTCGATACCAACGGTGAGCCTGAATTTACCAGCTTCTCTGATATTTTTCAGATCAAAAGCGATGGATCCTGCAGAAATATTGTTATCAACAGGGATTTCAGCAGTTTGAAAAACAACCTCATGAATCAAAATGCCGGAAACATCACGAATCTGGCATTGAATGCTTTTATCATTCAGTGGTTCCACACCGAAGTGTGCCATCTCAATTTCTGCACGAAAAGTTTCACTGTTGGTATAGATCCTCTTCTCCATTCGGGCCAGGGGAACTGTCTGGTTGCAAAATTCCCTGAAAGCTGCCGGGGTGATGTATCCCTTTGAGTTGAAAAACGGATCGAGGATCCCCACCAGTGCGGTTCCCTGTCCCGGGAAATCATGCAGTTGCAGGAGCTGGAATCCTGCAAAACCAGGTGTCCGAAGGGCGGCTTCAATCTCTGCCTTATAACAAAGCGCCTGCAGTTTGCCCGAGGCCATCAGAAAATCTTCGGACTGGTCTGCCATATGGTGCTCCTCCAGTGACTCTTTGAAGATTTCGAAATTGGTGGGCTTCAGCACGCCTGTATACTTCTCCATCTCTTTGAAGTCGGGGTAGACACACCACTGTCCGATTTCATGACTAACGAAAGGGACATCGTATGCAGAGATGATTTCGTGGTAATCGAAATTGGTTTGAGGGGGATTGGCATTGATGATACTTCGAAGCCCCTGACCCCATTGCTGGATCCTTGGCTGTGGTCCATTGTGATATTCGTTTTCGGGAAGGATAGGCCAGCCTGCACCTGAGGTATAGACCCTCCTCGAG
>JAUVKN010000181.1 GCA_030596245.1 Bacteroidia bacterium
GGATGGTCCACAACCATCAGTTGAACTTCATCAAAATAGATGGTTTCCCATAACTCATCGGTAATCTGGATGGAAAACTTCCCATCCTTTGGTTTCATCAAATTGCCAGGTATCTTGTGGTAATCCTCAGAAGCCTCTGCAAATGCATAGGTCTGGTCTTCTCCCATGATTCCCATGGGCATACCCAGGGCACTTCTCCACATAATATCTTTTACAAATACATATTCGCTACCATTCCAGGCATATAAAAAGGGGCAGGATCCTTTGAGTTGTTGTTCCTCAATAAGGTCCTGCTCAATCCCTGGATTTAATACATTTTGCGGTGTCCCATTGGTCCAGAGGATCCTTACAACGTCCACATCAGATCTGTCGGCCAGTCCAAAATAGATATTGGGTTGGGTTACCACTTTCATCTGATAAAGGTTGCCTGCACGCAGTTCGATCTTAGCACCGATGCCATAAAAATTATTTTTCCCACTGCCTGTTCTCACTCCCACAAGGCGGATCTTCAGGTGATGATTGGCATTGCCGCCATCATTGCGCAGCAATCTTACCCCTCCATGCAGTCCGGCCAGGAAGATATCCAGGTCGCCATCCTCATTGTAATCTGAAAGTGCAATCTGCCGGCCCCCTTCAAGATCGGCAGGCAACAGGTGTGAAACATCTTCAAACCCACCAGTTCCATCGTTATGCAGAAGGATCCCTCCGGGGCTGTTTTCCTGACCAGTCTCTCCGATAATCAACAGATCCAGGTATCCGTCATTGTCAAAATCGAAAAACTCTGCATCATATGCACTGAATCCTTCAGATGATCCGGACACTATCCCTGGTTTATTCTCTTTTTCGAAGGTGCCCTTGCCTCTGTTTCTGAACCATTTGAATGATTCCGTATCACTGCCTGCAACGAAAATGTCCAGGAATCCATCATTGTTGTAGTCGCCCGTTGTGATCATGGTGGCCCCAAGAATTCCCTGGAGGCCACTTGTGGAGGTGATGTTATCAAATTTTCCTTCGCGCATGTTGGAGAAGAGTTCACAGTTTCCCTTCCGGTTTACCACAATGAGATCGATGTCACCGTCATCATCAAAATCTCCGAAACATGCTTCACGACTACCTGTCATGTTCCCGGCCAATCCGGATTTTTCCGAATACTCCGTAAATGTTCCGTCACCATTGTTCCTGAAATTTCTGTTTTGACCTGATGTGCAGATAAACAGATCCAGGTCACCCTCATGGTCCATGTCAAAAAAGAGGCCACGGGTTGCATTTTTCACCTTCTCTGAAAACACCTTGCTGGAAACATCTTCATACTTGCCTTCGCTGGTACTTTTGTAAAGAATGGGATTGCCCCGGTTCATAATAAGGAGATCGAACCAACCATCATTGTCATAGTCAGCAAAAGTTGCATGAGATTATTCTCCCTGGTGATTTATCCATGTCCCTTCTGTAATATTTTTGAACCTCCCCATTTCTGATTTCAGCATGTAGTAGTTGTAATTCTGCTGATCTGGCCCATAAGTTCCCAGGTAGAGGTCATCTGTTCCGTCATGGTCAATATCACCCATGGCAATATGTGTGGCAGCTGCTTTTTCTGATTCCATTGAATGACTGGCCGAACCACCAAACAGAGCAAGTCCGGCTGACTCTGTTACATCGGTAAACCTGATGGCATCCAGGATGGATTCACCTTCAGAAATATAGAGCGGAGCTGTTTCGCTGAATGTAAAAACAGGTGAACCAACGGAAGTGCCTTCAAATCCTTTCAACTCTGTAACTCCTTTGTTGTAGGGACTGGAAAGTTTAAGGAAGTTGTGAAAAATCATTGTAGCAGTGAGGGCTTCATCTACCTTGTTGGCTTTTATAGCATCGAAGGCCTGGTTGTAATACTCCTTTGCTTCATCGGAGAATTCAGGGAAAATCCTTCCAACCTCTTCCAATTGTAAAAAGGATTCATTGGGTTTTCCAATTTGAAGAAGGAGTTCAATCAGGTGCAATCTTGGGACAATATTGGCTGGTGAAACCTCAAGGGTCTGCTTTAAATATTTTTCACGCTTGAGCAGAGTAGTTTCGTCGTTGGTGCCGCTGTAGAACTCAGCCAGTCGGTAGATGGATTGTACATGTTCCGGGTCAGCCTCGATGGCTTTTTCAAGTTCTTCTACGAATTTGTCGTTCTCATTCTGGTATTTATATACTGTGGCCAGGTTCAGCCTGATATCGGAGTCAAGGGGAGTCAGATCCAACGCTTTCAACAGATTCTTTTCAGCTTCATCATACCTTCCCATTCTCATGTAAACCAGTCCCAGGTTGGCGTAACCAAGGGCTTCTTCCGGGGCGAGGGATGTCAATTTGAGAAATTCTTGCTCAGCCTCTTCCAGTTTGTTCTCCTCAAGGAATGCAAGCCCCATGGTTCTTGAAGTCAGGATACTCTCAGTTCTGTTTTGCAGATTGATCTTCTCTTTCTCAGCCCTTTTACCGGATCCTTCCGATCCGCACTGTAAGAAGAGAAGGACACCGGCCAGGATTGCCGTGAGTATGGTGTATTTCTTTACTGAAGTCATCATATTCTACATTTTATGAAAGCGGGATGCTTTCTATTCCACAAAAATATAGTTTCCATTTATCAATTGAAAGCCCGGGGACTCATCTTCGTGTGTTGTGACTTTTTACTATCTTAGCCTCAACCAATTCAAATCGATATGCCTGCAGAAAAATCTCCCGGAGGAGTTGAGCTTCAGAGTAATGAAGTTGAAGATATGCTGGGAAGGGTTCCGGGCTGGATTACCCGAAACGGGATTATTCTTTTCTTTTTCCTCCTGGCATTGTTGATTTTTGGTAGTTGGGTATTCAGATACCCCGATATAAAAGAAGCCAGGATTGTGGTCACTTCCGTCAATCCTCCGGCTGACCTGGAGGCTCGGACCAGTGGGAAAATCGCAAGCTTGTTTGTCATTGACAATGAACTGGTTGAATCCGGCAACGTGCTGGCCATGATCGAAAATCCTGCGGCATATGATGATGTGATGCTGCTTAAATCAGAATTGGCTTTTCTCGATTCCATCCGGATAGAGGAGGTTTCAAACGACTTGCAGGAGTTAAAGAATGTGCAGCTGGGTACCATTCAGTCAGACTACTCTATCTTCCTGAAAGCATACAGGGATTACACGGAGTTTAAAAGACTTGACTATCATCAGCGCAGGATCCAGTTGTTGCGATCGGAACTGTTGAAGCAGCAGGATCTTGCACGAAGCCTGACAGAGAGGGCCAGGATTGCAGAGGAGGAGTATAACCTGGCACAACGTCAGTCAAACCGGGACTCGGACCTCTATATCGAGGGTGTTGTCTCCCAGGCTGATATGGAAATGTCCCGTTCAGAAATGCTTTCAAAGCGCAATAACTGGCAGGAGATCGTAAGCCTTATTGCTGGAAATAATATAAACGTGGGTCGGATTGAAGAGCAGGTGGTGGACCTGGAGTTGAAACAACAGGAAGAGCAGTCTCAAAATACCAATATTCTGGAAGAGTCCTTCAACAATCTGAAAGCATCCGTTGCTTCCTGGGAGCAGAATTACCTTTTGGTGGCCCCGGTAAGTGGTTCGGTGACTTTTACCAGGTTCTGGAGTGAAAACCAGAATGTTGAGGCCGGAGAAAAGGTGCTCACCATTATTCCGGCCGAATCAGGATCCATCGTGGGAAAGATCAGCCTGCCCATGGAGGGTGCCGGAAAGGTGAAGATCAGTCACCAGGTAAACATCCAGTTTGATAACTATCCTTACCTGGAATATGGGATGGTTAAAGGATACGTGAGTAATATTTCAAAGGTTCCGGATGATGACTTTTACATGGTCGAGGTGGAGCTGCCTGCCGGACTCCGCACCTATTATGATATTGACATCACTTTCAGTCAGAACATGCAGGGGAATGCTGAGATACTGACAGATAAGAAGCGCTTGTTGGAGCGTGTATTGAATCCCATCAAATCGGCATTTAGCAAACAGGTTGAAATGTGATAAGGAAGTGATGTTCCTTTTCAATCGGCAATCCGGGAATCTGTCCATTTAGATTCATTTTGGATTGAAAAAGACATGCTTATATGTATATGTTTTATAACTTTCGGCGTTGTTTGATTAACACCTTTCAATTGCACTGAAAATGTCAAGAATTCGTAACGGAATCTATATAGGAATACCACTTTTACTAATGGCGGTGATCATCGTGGTAGTTTTCGTTCCATTTACTTCCGACACCTCTCAGGATCACGATATTCAAATTGTTGAAGTAGAGGTTGGAAATGTGATCCGGTCGTTCACTGGTGAGGGGATTGTGGAACCACAGAGCGAGGTGATCATCCTGAGTCCGGCTTCGAGTATTATCAAACAGATCCTTAAGGAGGTTGGAAGTCATGTGAATGCTGCGGAACCCATCATCATCCTTGATCCAACTCCCATACAGGTAGAGATTGAAAATATCCAGGACCAACTGGAAGTAAAACATAACTCCCTCAGGAAAAACAAATTGAATGCCAGAAGCACCAAGGTGGACCTGGATTATAATGTTCAGGTGAAGAATCTAAGGATTGCCTCTTTGAAATCAGAGTTGGCCGATCAGGAACAGTTGCTGGAGGTAGGAGGGATTTCACCTGCAAAGTTTGAGAAAACCCGTCAGGAATTGGAATTGGCTGAGAAGGACCTGGTGATGCTCAAGGAAAAGAACAACATCAGACTGCAGCAGCTGGAGGTGGACGAAGAGGGCTTAAGACTTCAGATTGAGATGCAGGAGAAGGTTTTGGCCATAAAGGAGGAGGCTCTTGGCAAAATGATCATTCGGGCACCTTCGGCCGGGATTATTCTTTCCATAAGAGGCAAAGTGGGGGAAAAAGTTAATTCTGACCGTTTACTCATCGAAATGTCAGATTTGACAAACTTCAAAATCCTGGGAAAGGCAGATGATGATTTTTCAGAACATTTGAAGACCGGCACGAAAGTATATGTCGGAATTGACAATGAACAACTGACCGGCATGGTAGGAAGTGTGAGTCCGGTAATCCGTGACAGGAAGATCGAATTTGATGTAAACCTCCATGAGAGCAATCATTTTAAGCTCAGGCCCAACCTGAGCGTAATTCTTGAAATTGTACGGGCGAAGCGTGACAGTGTTTTGCGTATTCCTAACGGACCTGTGCTTAACCGTGGTCGGGAGCATCAGTTGTATGTCATAGAAGCTGGACATGCTGTAAAACGGGATGTCGAAACAGGACTCAAAGGTGATGATTATGTGGAAGTGATTGAAGGTCTTAGCGAGGGCGACAGGGTTGTTTTGTCTGATATCTCTTCCATTGAGGATATTGAAGGATTGAACTTGCGAAGATGATGATCAGGAAATCCAGAAGCTTTATCGTTTTGTTGTCACTCTTGATCCCGCCTGGAGTATTTGGGCAGGAATCACCCCTGGTGGTCTCACTGAGCCTCAGAAATGTGGTGGACCTGGCGATATCGCAATCCTCTTCTGTGAAGTATGCCCAAAACAGGGATGTTAACTATTATTGGCGCTGGAAGAATCATCAGACCAGGTTTCGGCCTCAACTAACACTGTCGGGAGACCTGCCCGATTTTGAGAATCAGACAAAACCCATTGTACAGCCTGATGGCAGTATCGTTTTCAATAAGGTTACCCAGCTGGAAACCAATGCCCAGATCTCGCTCAGTCAGCCCATACCTCAACTGGGTGCATATGTATACGCGGCATCAGGAATTGTTCGAATCCAGGACTTTAACAATCAGACCGTTGGGTTCTCAGGTTATCCTGTGAGTGTGGGGATCACCCAGCCACTGTTTGCTTACAATTGGATGAAATGGAACCGGCTGACCGAACCACTGGTTTATGAAGAGGCTCAGAAATATTTCATCGAGAATATTGAGGAGATCTCCTTCACCGCAACTTCTCTGTTTTTTCGATACCTGAGAATACAAACCGATTTCGGACTGGCACAGAGCAACTTGAAAAATAGCAGGGATAACCTGAAGATTGCTGAGGTGAAGCAGGAGCTTGGGAATATATCGGAAAATGATTTTTCAAGGATCCAGTTATCCGTCTTTAATGCTCAGAAGGCATTGAACAATGCAAGGATTAATCAGAAGAATGCTGATTATGAGCTTAAAAAGTACATTGGGCTGGACCAGAACCAAACCATAGAATTAACCATCCCTCTGGATATGATTCTCTGGGAAGTCGATCCGGATAAAGCTTTGTCGGAATCATTGGAGAACCGGAGAGAGACACCCCAATTTGAACGGCGTTTGATCCATGCCGATCAATCACTGACACAGGCCAGAAGAAATGCCGGGGTAAGGGCTACCCTGCAAATGAGTTATGGCATATCTAATAGTGCCGACGATTTTGGAGGGGTGTATGTTAATCCTGAACAACAGCAGAATGTCAAGCTCTCTTTGAGTGTCCCTATCCTGGACTGGGGTAGATCAGAATCACAGATAAAACTTGCTGAATCTCAAAGAGAACTAGTAGTGTATGATGTGGAACAGGACCGACAGGATTTTGAGCGCAGGGTGGTGGTGCAGGTGGAGCAGTTCAACCTGATCAAATCTCAGATAGAAACAGCAGAAGCAGCAGATAAGGTGGCTGGAAGAGGGTACCTGATCGCACTGAAGAATTTTCAGAACGGAGAGATCAGCATTACTGACCTGAATATTTCTCTGGCCGAACGGGAAGCTGCCAAAAGGGATTATATTCGCTCCATAGAAAATTATTGGGAATCGTTTTATCTGTTGCGAGAGGTAACGTTGTATGATTTTGAATTCAACAAGAAAATAGATTACTCAAATCCGATGTTAACTTCCGAGAAATCTCAATAGTTAGTCAAATGTCAAAAGTCACAAGTCACAAGTCAGAAGTCAAAAATAAAAAATAGAAAGTATGAAAAAACTATGGATTGTGTTATTGGTTGCGATGATTGCAACTCCCTCAATAAATGCCCAGCAGTGGGTGGAATTGTTTAACGGGAAAAATCTGAAAGGCTGGGAGAAGCTGGATGGTATGGCCGAGTATCGTGTGGAGAATGGTGAGGTGATCGGAACCTCACGGGTTGGCACTCCCAATACATTTATGGCCACCAGGAAGATCTATGGAGATTTTATCCTGGAGTATGAGATGAAGATGGACCGGGGACTCAACTCAGGAGTGCAGTTTAGAAGTGTTTCCACCAAACCCGATGGCACAGAGCGAGTCAATGGGTATCAGGTTGAATGTGATGACCATGATAACAGGCCCTGGGCCGGAGGCATCTATGAGGAGGCTGATCGTGGCTGGCTTTACCCCATGTCATATAACATGAGTGCTACTAAGGCCAACAAGAGAGGGGAATGGAACAAGATTCGCGTTGAAGCTGTGGGCCATACCATCCGGACCTATATCAATGGAGTCAATTTTGCAAATCTGGTGGATGATGCCCGCACAGAGGGATTGATTGCGCTACAGGTACATGGCATTGGTAATAAAGAACAACTGGCTGGAAAGGAGATCCGCTGGAGAAATATACGGATCATTACAGATGGGCCTGAAAAATATATGAAATCCGATGTGGAGCTGTCACCGGAGGTGAGTTTCCTGACCAATAAGCTGACTCCTGACCAGAAGGAGGAGGGTTGGAAACTACTGTGGGATGGAAAATCCAGCGAGGGGTGGAGAGGAGCCAAACTGGACCATTTCCCGGAGGAAGGATGGAGTATGTCTGATGGATTACTTGTAGTCCAATCTAGCGGAGGTGCCGAGTCGGCACACGGTGGAGATATTGTAACCATTAAGAAGTATAAGGACTTCGTATTAGAAGTTGATTTTAAAATTACCAAAGGTGCCAACAGCGGTATCAAATATTTTGTGGACCCTGACCTGAATACGGGTGCCGGATCGGCCATCGGATGTGAATATCAGATTTTGGATGATCGGACCCATCCCGATGCAAAAAAAGGCGTATCTGGAAACCGTACACTTGCTTCACTCTATGATCTGATCGAAGCCGATGCTCTGCTTTACGGTCAGGATGAGCGCAAAAAGCGGTCCAATGGAATTGGCAAATGGAACCGGGCCCGAATTGAGGTAAAAGGTTCGAAAGTAGCACATTACCTGAATGGAATAAAGGTCATTGAATACGAGCGTGGAACCCAGATGTGGAAAGCGCTGGTGGCGTACAGTAAATATTCAAAATGGCCGGCTTTTGGGGAGGCTGTAAGCGGACATATCCTGTTGCAGGACCACGGTGATGAGGTTAGTTTTAAGAACATCAGGATTCTGGAGTTGGACTGACCTGTTAATCAACAGTTGAAGTTTCTGATTCCTGAAAAAATTCTATATTTGTGATCCTTTAGATTATTGGAGCTAGCAGAGCATGGTGGAACAGATTATTATGAGGAGTGGTGCTCAATCTTTGACAAATATTGATATTGAGCATATTGAACCTGTAGTAGGTAAATCATTTCCAGAGCAGGTTCAGAGTTGTATTGAGCAACTTTCTGATTTTATTCTTCCCGCAGGGGAAGCCAGGTACTTTGTCACCCAACAAACCTTTTTCATTGCTGCAGCATCCCGGGCCGAGTATGATGAGCGGTCAGCCGTGATCAGGGAGCAGCTTTCCACTACCTG
>JAUVKN010000211.1 GCA_030596245.1 Bacteroidia bacterium
CCTGTTTCAATAAACTACCCCGAGGCAGAGCCATCGAGGTATTAAGCGGAATATTATTTTAATGAAAAACCTGCCGTTTTTCAAACTTTTCCGCTCTTTACCCCGAGGTAGAACCTCGAGGAATTCTTTTGATTAAACAGATCCACACTTGTATCAATGGTATCTATGAGTTCTCCTTCTCCCGGGGCATCCTGAGCATGCATTAAAAAAGGAGCTAATATAAAAATGGCCAGTGTCCAGATATTCTTATTCATGATCAAAGTAAATTTTGATCAAATTAATGAAATATTAACAAATCGCTGCACGTTCTCTTCCGGTTATATTGTGTAAAACCTAAAACTGTGTTAATTCATCATCAATACAACTGTTTTTATTATCAACTTGTTGCATAAGTTTCTTACATTTGCGGCTTACATAAAACATACGAAAGTTGGCCGGAAAAACATTATTTGATAAGATATGGGATGCCCATGTGGTGAATGAGATCAAGGAGGGTCCATCGGTACTCTATATCGACAAGCACCTGATCCATGAAGTGACAAGTCCCCAGGCGTTTGCAGGAATTGACCAACGGGGAATCAGCGTGTTCCGTCCCCAGCATACAGTGGCCACACCCGACCACAATGTCCCCACTGTTGACCAGCATTTGCCCATTAAAGAGGAGCTTTCCCGCTTCCAGGTCAACAAACTGACCGAGAATTGTGAGAAACATGGTATCACACTATATGGGCTTAATCATCCCTACCACGGTATTGTGCACGTGATCGGGCCTGAACTGGGAATCACCCAACCGGGAATGACAATGGTTTGTGGTGATAGTCACACCTCCACACACGGAGCATTCGGAAGTGTTGCTTTCGGCATTGGCACCTCCGAGGTTGAAATGGTCCTCGCCACACAATGCATTCTTCAGCCCAAACCGAGGAAGATGCGCATCAATGTGGAAGGAGAACTTTCGAAAGGTGTGACTGCCAAGGATGTGATCCTCTATATCATCTCCAAAATTTCAACCAGTGGTGGAACCGGATATTTCATTGAATATGCCGGTTCGGCCATCAGAGGCCTCTCCATGGAAGGCCGCATGACGGTTTGCAACATGAGCATAGAAAGTGGTGCCCGTGGCGGACTTATCGCCCCGGATGAGACCACATTTCAATATATCAAAGGAAGAGAATTTGCACCTACAGGATCAGCGTTCGACCGGGCAGTTGAAAAATGGAAAAAACTGAAAAGTGATGATGAGGCAGTATTCGATAAGGAACTACACTATGATGCCGCCGATATTGAACCCATGATCACCTATGGAACCAATCCTGGCATGGGAACAAAGATAAGTTCAAATATTCCAACAGTGGAAGATATCGAACCAGGCAACAGGGAATCTTATAAAAAATCCCTTTCCTATATGGACTTTGAAGCGGGCACACCTATTGCCGGCCGGAAAGTGGACTATGTATTTGTGGGCAGCTGTACCAATGGAAGGATTGAGGACCTGCGGGAAGTAGCAGATTTCGTCAAAGGTCGGCGCAAAGCAGACCATATTACAGCATGGATTGTTCCCGGGTCGAAACAGGTGGAGAAGCAGGCCCATGAAGAAGGTATTACCGGGATCCTGGAAGAGGCAGGCTTTAAACTCAGGCAACCTGGATGTTCTGCCTGCCTGGCCATGAATGATGATAAGATACCGGAGGGAAAACTTGCTGTAGCTACATCAAACAGAAATTTCGAAGGTCGACAGGGTCCGGGAGCCCGAACCATGCTTGCCAGTCCCCTTTCAGCTGCGGCTGCGGCTGTAGCAGGAATTGTCACAGATCCCAGATCCATTTTATAGTGTTTTATTACGAAATATTTAATTCTTCAACAGATGTCAATTGTAAAATTTTCGACCATACTATCTACAGCAGTCCCGCTGCCCATTGAAAATGTGGATACAGATCAGATCATTCCGGCACGTTTCCTGAAAGCCACCACCCGGGAAGGTTTCGGAGAGAACCTGTTCAGGGACTGGCGCTATGATAAAAGCGGTCAGCCTAAAGCTGATTTCGTGTTGAACAGTTCGACCTATTCAGGGAGTATCCTGGTAGGCGGGAAAAATTTTGGAAGCGGTTCCAGCAGGGAACATGCGGCCTGGGCCATTCACGATTTTGGATTCAAAGTGGTGGTGTCCAGCTTTTTTGCCGACATATTCAAGGGCAATGCCTTGAACAATGGGTTGTTGCCGGTACAGGTATCGGAGAAATTCCTTGCCAGAATTTTTCAATCCATTGAAGATGATTCTGCTACCCTCATCAAAGTAGACCTTGAAAAACAGGAGATCTCATTGAAAGCCTCAGGTGCATCGGAGCATTTCGATATCAATCCCTACAAAAAAAAGTGTCTTATTAATGGGTACGACGACATTGACTACCTGTTGAGTATCAAGGAGAAAATTGCACAATTTGAAGTATCAAGAGCTTAAGACCTTCCAATTATGAAAATCACCATCATGGATACCACGCTCCGGGACGGGGAACAGACCTCCGGAGTATCGTTCACTGCCACAGAAAAACTCAATATCGCCAAGCTGTTGCTGGAGGAGCTAAGCGTAGATCGCATCGAAGTGGCATCTGCAAGAGTCTCAGAAGGCGAATTCAAAGGAGCCCACCTGATCTTCAACTGGGCGAAGGATAATGGTCACCTTGACAAAGTAGAAGTGCTGGGCTTCATCGATGGTGACATCTCCCTGAAATGGATCCGGGAAGCAGGAGGCAAGGTGAATAACCTCCTGATGAAAGGTTCACTTAAACACTGTGAGACTCAACTTAGAAAAACTCCTGAACAACACATTGCCGATGTGAAGGAGGTGCTTCGCATTGCAAGAGACATGGGCATTGGAATGAATATATACTTTGAGGATTGGTCCAATGGGATGCGAAACTCGCCTGAATACATGTACCAGGTACTGGATGCACTTAAAGATGAGAGCATTGATCATTTCATGTTACCAGATACCCTGGGGATCCTCAACCAGCAGGAGGTCTATGACTTCTGTCTGGATATGATTACCAGGTACCCAGAACTTAATTTTGATTTCCACGCCCACAATGACTATGACCTGGCTGCGGCCAATGTATTTGCCGCCGTCAATGCCGGGATCACAGGGATCCATACAACCCTGAACGGGCTTGGGGAACGTGCCGGAAATGTGCCCCTTTCAAGTGTGATTGGGATCGTGAAGGACCACTTCAACTATGAAATGTCGGTTAACGAGGATCGCCTCTACCATGCCAGTAAAATGCTCGAATCCTTCTCAGGCATCAGGATCCCATTAAATAAACCGCTCATCGGTGAAAATGTATTCACCCAGACCAGCGGGATCCATGCAGATGGGGACCAGAAAGATGATCTTTACTTCAACGATCTGCTACCGGAACGGTTTGGAAGGAAAAGAACCTATGCCCTGGGCAAAATGTCGGGCAAGGCCAGCATTATGAAGAACCTGGAAGAGTTGGGGATCGAACTCAGCAAAAATGAGATGAAACAGGTCACCAAAAGGGTGATTGAAATTGGGGATAAGAAGGAGATCATCACCAAGGAGGACCTCCCCTACATTATCTCTGACGTACTCAGAAGCAAACGTGTGGACGAGAAGATCAGGATCAAAAATTTTCAACTATCAGTGGCACGCGGACTCAGATCCGTAGCCACCCTGGCCATAGAGATCAACTGTGAGATCTATGAAGGGACAGCCTCGGGTGATGGTCAGTATGACGCTTTTATGAAAGCGCTCTGGAAGATCTATGACCGGTTGGAGAAAAAACACCCTGTGCTTACTGACTACGTGGTGACAATCCCACCCGGGGGGAAGACCGACGCGTTGGTTCATTGTGCGATCACTTGGAATTATGAGGGAGATATCATCAAAACCCGTGCCCTGGATTCTGACCAGACTGTAGCAGCCATTAAGTGCACCACAAGAATGTTAAATATAATTGAAGCATCCAGCAAATCAGACTGTTAGAGATTATTAGTTGTAGATCTGTTAGGGGTTATTAGTTAATAGTCAGGGAAGTTTTTAGAGTTAGTAAAAAATCTGAATACAATGAATTATAAGATTGCTGTATTGCCCGGGGACGGGATTGGACCGGAGATCGTAGAACAGGCCATCAAAGTATTAGAGGCTGTTGGGACGAAATTTAACCACAACTTTGAATTCACCGAAGCACTGGTTGGAGCCACCGCCATTGACCGGGTTGGAGATCCATTCCCTGAAGAGACTTTTAGGCTATGCATGGATTCAAATGCTGTACTTTTCGGAGCCATCGGAGATCCCAAATATGACAATGATCCAAAAGCGACGGTCAGGCCTGAACAGGGGTTACTGGCCATGCGTAAAAAACTGGGGCTTTATGCGAATATACGCCCCGTGACCACCTTCCCATCATTGATCCATAAGTCGCCGCTTCGCAGGGACCTGGTGGAGGGCGCAGATTTTGTGGTGGTCAGGGAGCTTACCGGCGGGATCTATTTTGGAGAACCCAGAGGTCGTTCGGAAGACCTTACCACAGCTTATGATACTTGTGTGTACACAAAATTTGAGGTGGAACGGATTGTGAAACTTGGGTTTGAATATGCAGCAAAGAGAAACAAAAAGCTTACCGTAGTAGATAAAGCCAACATACTGGCTACCTCCAGGCTATGGAGAGAGACAGTTCAGGAAATGACTCCGGATCATCCCGGGATCGAAGTTGATTATATGTTCGTGGACAATGCTGCCATGCAGATCATCCAATGGCCCAAAAAGTTCGATGTGATGGTCACCGAGAACATGTTTGGAGACATCCTCTCCGATGAAGCCAGTGTGATCACAGGATCGCTTGGCCTGCTGCCATCTGCATCCGTAGGCATTCATACCTCTGTATTTGAACCGATCCACGGATCCTACCCCCAGGCTGCCGGAAAAGACATTGCCAATCCCGTGGCCACCGTTCTTTCAGCAGCCATGTTGCTGGAGCTCTCCCTGAACCTCAATGATGAGGCCCAGGCCATAAGGGATGTCGTGGACAAATCGATGTCGGAAGGTATTGTCACTGAAGATATTGCTGAAGGAAAAGCTTACAGGACCTCAGAGGTGGGTGACTGGCTTGCAGAGAATCTATAGCAACTATTTTTTCAAGCCCCGCTCCAGGAACCAGACATTGATCCCTGTCTCCTGCTCATACCAATTGTGGTATATCTCAAAGCCTACATATTGATATAGCTTAAGGACCTTCTCAACCGTTGTCTCAATCAGGATTGGAAGATTGAGTCTTTTAGAAAGTCCGAAGAGATGGTCACGAATATCAGCCAGCCCTCTTATACTCGTAATCTCCGGATCGCTGCCCAGGATCCATACATAAATATAATCCTCATAATCGCGTCGAAGACTTTTAATATACTTCTCCCTCTTCAGGGTCGGAAATAACTGGGATGGTTTGATGGCTTTCAAAAACATCTTACCATATTTGAGGAAATCTATAAAAGTCCTTCGATACTGGCTATTTTGATAATAGAACAGGATTGTTGTCTTATCTTTCGAAAGATAGATCCCATCAAATTTCTCCACCAGGTCATAAGCATATTCCGTCATCAGACGAACACTCCTGGCGGGATTTTTCTTCTTCATCATCGCCATTACCCGCGGATTTTCCTCAAACGCATTTGCTACAATGCTGATAATAATGTCACGATCAGATTTTTCCATTGAATAAGCCAGAGGATACTAGTTAGCCCGTTACTCGGTAATTAATAAAGATGCTAATTTGTGAAAAATTTCGGTATTCTCATAGACACCCATGAAATTTTCCGCACCGGGTCCGTATGAAAAAACGGGGACAAGTGTAGCTGAATGGTTGGTGGTGGCAAAGGTGGGTTGAATGATGGAATAATCTGCATTGTAACCATTTTCTCCCGCAGCGCCCAGGGTAAAGCCCCCGGTTTCATGATCGGCTGTAACAATAACCAGGGTCTCTCCATCCTCCTTAGCATATTCTAAAACACTCCTCACGGTCTGTTCAAAATCATTCATTTCCTGTATCATATACTCCACCTGATTCCCATGTCCGGCCCAGTCGATCTGGGAACTCTCAATCATAAGAAAATATCCATGTTCACCAGTGGATAGAAAATCCACCGCAATGGATGAAGACTTTTTAAGGAAATCCTTTCTCCCTTCCAGCATGGTCTGCAGGCGATCTGCACCCAGAAGGAACCCATACCGGCTGCCCGGTTCCGGCTTTTTAATCTTCTTCAATCTTGAATAGTTTACCTCAATACCATGGGCTTCAAACAGATTCACTCCTGTAGTGTCCAGGAAATATTTGATTCCTCCCCCGGCAAAAAAATCAATTTCTGACTTCACCAGGTCCTGTGCTATTTCACGTTGCATATACCGATTGGGCTGATGTGCATAAAAACCAGCCGGAGTGGCATCTGTAATGGAGGAGGTGGCAATGATGCCGGTAAGAAAGCCCTTTTCGGAAAGAAGCTCTACAATATTTTTACGGGGAAGTGAATCCATACCAACTCCCACTGCCATATTGTAGGTCTTGAAGCCAGTGCTAAGTGCAGTTGCAGCAGCAGGTGATTGAGTAACGGGGGCAGATCCGGCTGAGGTCTTGGCAAGTCCTATATACCTGAACTGACTGAATACCGGTTCTTCATCCATATAGTAGTAGGGAGCAGATACCTGTGACAACCCCATTCCGTCTCCAATCATCAGGATCACATTTCGTGGGCGATCCACCGTGTTCGATTCTGTATGATCCTGGGCAAGAATAATCCCGGAGAACAATATTAATATAACTGATATATGATAATACCTGCGCATACCTCTATTAATTATTTATTCACTCTATTATGTACAATAACCACACCAAACAGGAATTGTTATTGGTTCACTACGTTTAGCGACATGTGGAGGCCAGGCTGCGTTCGATGAATCTTTCATCCGCGGCTTCAGTGAAATAGCTCTCAATATAACCGATCATATCCAATTTTCCTTTTTCATCCAGGTACTCAAATCCCTCTATATAATCAATTATTTCGTCCCTGTAAATTGCGAAATTCTGGATCGCCTCTTGTTGTATATCCCTGCTTCGACATGGTCCCAGAAAATAACGTTCCTTCACCGATTCAGTTCCCATGTGCTCTCCGGGGATTGCATAGTGGGCATTGACCAAACCGGAAATATCGAAATCATAAGGAACCGGAACAAATCCTCGGATTGCTGTTTGATCTTTAAGAGTAAGAATTTTAAGGTTATGCCGGCCGGTCACTGAAAAATCCCCATTCCCGATCATATATTGAAACAATGACACTTTATCTATCATCTCCCGGTTAACCGTCTTTATAGAAAGCTTATCACTCTTTACAAATACAGCGTTGAGCCTTTGAGCCATATAATCTGCCGGTTCAATCATAAAAGCCCAGTCTTCTGTGGAAATATTGTCCTTGGCTGTATTAATAAACTTTAATTTCACCAGCCGGACCCGGAAACTATAAGGAGAAATGAGGTTGTATATTTTGTATATCATATATT
>JAUVKN010000044.1 GCA_030596245.1 Bacteroidia bacterium
TGGTTTTTGAGTTGCCACCAGGGATGCCGGATCGGTTATTGATTCTGATGTAAGTGTCATCAGGTCGTTTGATGCTTCCTCTGCTGAAGAATCTGTAGCTACTTCCTCTCGTTGTTTCTCATACTCCGATATACCTGCCTCTGCAAAGAGCTCTTCCATAAAAGGCAACCGGACGTTATAGATCTTCAGATATTCACCGGAGTCTTCAGTTTTCATAGCATAGAAAGCTTGGCCTTTTTTCCAACCGGGATTGAAAAAGAGGTCATCGTCGGTGGTGTTCACTGGATAGCCGATGTTCATGGGTAGATTCCATGATCCCTCAGTAGTTCTGCTGCAATAGAAAATGTCATATCCACCCATCGTGTTGTGACCTTGGGAGCTGAAGTAGAGCCGGTGGTCGTTAGCGGTGAGGAAAGGAGTTTCCTCGTTGTAATAGGTATTAATGGAATGGCCCAAATTCACGGCATCGCCCCATTCATCCCCACTTATTCTCTCGGATGCATAGATATCCAGTCCCCCGATCCCGCCTTTTCGGTCACTAGTAAAATAGAGCCTGGAGCCATCCCTCGAAACGCATGCATGTGATTCGGTGTATTTCGTATTGATGTTGTTGTTGAGCTTCACGGCCCGGGTCCAGCGACCACCCTTTCGATGACTGACATAGATGTCCATATTAAAATAGTCGTTATATAGGATATATAATTCAGTTCCATCGTAAGATAATGAGACCGGATATATGTTTCCCGTTAAACCAATTTGAGGATTGAAGGCAAGGGCTTTTGACCATGTCCCCTTTTCTTTTTCAGACATCATGATATTGATCCTGTTGTTTCTGTCGGATACAAAGATCAGGATAGAATCGTTTCCGGAAATAACCGGATTGCAGATATCCCAGTCAAATTCAAGGCTGGATCCCAGCGGCTGAAGTTCCATATCAATGGGATTGCTGATCATACTTTTACCCAGTTCACATGCCTTGATGTGTGCATTCACATATTCAATCTCTGCAAAATCCTTTTTGCCGATGCCACTGCTGTACTGTGTATAGGTCTCAATGGCATGGTCGAATTGATTGTTAATGTGGAAAGCCCTGCCTAAAAGAAAATATGCATCCATGGGGGCATTCCTTTCTTTGTACGAGCCATCTTTATAAGATGGATCCGTACTTTCGGTGGCTTTCTCAAGCAGGGAGATGATCCGGCTGATGTCACCACCCGATTTCATAAGGCAATATCCGCAGAGAAAATTTAAATTGGCATTATCGGGATCGACGGAGAGTAGGTTCTCGTAATGGCGCAGCGCTGATGCATAATCATCCGTCAGGAAATAATACTCAGCTTCTATGAAGATTTGTTTGAAGTTCTTGTCCTGACCAAGAAGGTTCAACATAAGTGCAGAGAAAACAAGAAACAGTAAAATTTTACTTTTCATTTGAATGCGTTTTAAGGTGATACTCTATCAATCTTTATCTGTTATTACAGCATGGTTACATGACTTCCGAGATCATTTGTCATAACTCCTGTACTGGAAAAGGACTCCAAGACAACCTGAATAGCCGTGCATATGTGCTGTTTAGTTTGTTTTTCCCAGTATGTTAATCTTAAATTTCAGATTTTTGGTAACATCAAATCCTACACCCAGCGATTCAATGTACCTGTCCTCGGAATTGTCATAAATGAGTGACTCCGATTCGGGATCGATAATTCTAAAATGAATGGGGTAGAGTTCCTTATCGGTGCAGAAAGAAAAAATATAATCCTTCTGACCATAAAATACTACATTTAATTCAACGGTGTCCTGAATGGTAATCGGCACGCCCCTAGACTGGCTGTTAATCTTGTATCCTTTCTGAAGGTCCATGCGGCAATCACCCTTCTTAAAGCATGTCTCGCAATCCTGGCTCAAAAGAAGTGCTGAAAAGCCGAGCAGGAAAAAATGTGCAATAAACAATTTTGTTAAACTTCTCATAATGAATGAATTAAATATTTACAGAAACAATGTCATTTCTGATATCCGTTACAATCTTCCTCAATCTTTCGAATTCCTCCTGGGACAGGGTAGGCTGATTACCTCCGCCGATAACCAGTTTTCCCGCCCCTTCCTTTTTAATAGTGGTATTTTCAGAGGACATTTTTAGCTTGCTGAATAACTTCTCAAGGGGTTCAAGATCAGTTATCACCCCAGCTACATAGTGATCATCAGAAAGGCTGTTTGCATATGACAACAGGTTATTCATGGAGTATTTCTGATCGGCAAGATGCTGGTAAAGGCTTTCAGCATCCGCCGAATTTTCCACATGGCTGGATGCCAGGTAAAGGCTCTCCACAAGAACCCCGCTGGTGATCAGTACCAGGGTATTGTATTTCCGCGAATCCTCGCAGAGGAGCACCATATTGACAAATGCCTCATTGGAGATATCAAAAAGTGAATCAAGATCATGGATGTTTACTTTTGCACGATTGATCAGGGATTCATTGATGGCACCATGAATCCTGATACCATCTGCCAGTTTTTGTACGATTTCCAGATAATCTACGGTGATTTCATGCCGGCTGAACATGGATGCATACGCAAGATCTGACAGGTATATTCCCAGGTTCAATGATTGTACCTTGGTATCATTGTAATATTCAATATTGGAGATGGGATTGAGCAGGCCTTGATTGAAGACCATATCTTTTCCCTGCATCATATTCAACATCTCAGTAGGAGACGGAATGGAATAATAAACGTTTTTAATCTGTTTGATGTTCAGTCCAGACGGCTGGCCAAACTCTTCTATAACTAATACTGATTCATCTTTTTTCTCATTTTGTGCAGATCTGCACATGGAAAGCAGAAGGACCAGCATCATAAAGAGCAGGTAATTTGCTGCTGAATTGGGACTTTTTGGATGCATTACTTTTAGTTTTTATTATGTTTATAATTTGGTGTACTCATTTTCCCGGGTTAAAAACCTGTCAAAGATTGTATTCAATTTTTCTTTTGAAATTCCAATACCAGTGTCTTTAACATAAAACTGCAGGTGTTGCTGAAGGGGCTCCTTTTGCAAAGATGCAGCGTCCGGGGATGTGGTTGCTATCGTATATCCAAACTCAATGCTACCTGAATCGGTATATTTTACAGCATTATCCAGCAAAAAGAGAACTATTTGATTTGATTCAGTCATAAGATTGGTCTGTTCCAGTCCCTAGTGGATACTAATTGGCTTATAACAACCATCATGGCTTCGAATTCTATTGATTTGTCGAAATAGAAGTCAGCTCCCAATTCCTTACTTCTCTTTCGGTATAGAGAATCAGGGTAATTCGTAAATATAATCACTTTTGTTGCGGTGCTGGTTTTTTTGATCGCAGGGATCAGGTCTAAACCACTTCCTTCACGCAACTGGAGGTCGAGGACCACCACATCAGGAGTATCTTGTTGAAATGCCTGCATAGCCTCATCTACATCCTCGGCCTGGGATACTATTTCAATTTCCCTTATTGCCGCCATAAATGAAACCAATCGTTTTTTGACCATCTGAGAATCTTCTACAATACAGACCTTTAATTCATAACATAGGCTATAGTTTATAATAGCGTGTTAAAATGTTTAGGGCTAAAGCCCTGTGTAAATAAGGATTCCATAACATCAAGCTCAAGCCTAGGATTAATAATGCGCTGTTTAATGGACTCTAGCCCTAAATATTATACAGATATCAACGCTTATTTAAACTATAGCCCATAACATATTATACTAGCGTTATTTTTAAAATTAGTCTATAAATAAACCTTGATGAAAATTATTAATTAACATTCCGTTAAGGTATAGTACAAAATATGATTCTTTTATCATAGAAAGCATGACAAGGGGGATAAGTGTGGAACAGGAGCTTAACCGGGTGGCTAAGAGTATCATAGAGAGGTTGAGAGGAAATTGCAGTTCTTAATCAATCAGATTATACTTTATGGTGTAAAAGGTCAGCTCAGAGTTCTTTTTTATGTTCATTTTTTCCATGATCCGTGCCCTGTAAGTGCTGATGGTTGGCACACTGAGGAATAGTTCATCTGCAATTTCTTTCACCGATTTTCCCGAAGCAAGATTGCACATTACCTCATATTCACGTGCTGACAAATTCTGGTGAGGTTGCTCGTCTATCCCTTTCTGCAGATCAGTATACAATCGATCGGCAAATGATTCGCTGAAATAATTCCCTCCTGAGATTATTTTTTTGATAACTTTTATGAGTTCTTCCGGGACGCTATTCTTTATAATATATCCGTCCGCTCCCAGTTTAAGTGCTCTTACTGCATATCTTTCTTCAGGGTGCATGCATAATATTAGGACAGATACAGGTTTTGATGATTTTTTTATGGTTGGTAAGATGGAGTGAAATCTCAAAAGCTAATTAACCACATGTTGATTTAATAATGACAAGGATTTGGGAATTTCGATTATCTTTATTCTATTCAATCCAATTGATCTATTGATTATGGCGCAGGATAAGCCAACGGTGCTGTATGTGGATGATCTTCCCGTAAATTTGACGTTGTTCGAAGCCACTTTCAGGAAAGATTATGACCTGATTCTGACTGAGTACCCCAAAGAAGTACTGAACATACTTGAAGAGAAAGAGGTACAGGTACTGGTATCCGACCAGCGAATGCCAGAAATGACAGGAATAGAATTGCTTGAGATCGTTGCCGAGAGGTTCCCTGATGTCAGGAGGTACCTGCTTACAGCCTTTACCGATACAGAAACAGTTATTGAAGCGGTTAATAAAGGCCACATCCATGGTTATATCAATAAACCCATGCAGCCCGATGAGATTCGACAGTCCATCAATGGTTCCCTTGAGGTATATCATCTCAGGAAAAAGAACAAGGAAATGATGGTTGAGCTGGAGAATGTGAATAAGGAGCTGTTGAATATGGACGGGCTCAAATCTGATATCATCAATTCCATCACCAATGAGATCAGTACCCCGCTTAACCGGATCATGGGTACACTGCATCTCCTTAAGAATAAGATCGAAGGTGATGAGCTCACCGATGTGGTTAATATTCTTGATAATTCGGTGTTTAAACTGGAACAGTTCTCCTTGCTTGCCAAACAGATATCGGTGCTTAAATCCCCTGGATTTGAATTGAAACAAAGCAAGGTTTCCCTCAAACAGGTAATCCAATTCAGTGAAATAGAAACCAGTGAAGAATTGAAAGAGCAGGAAATCGCTCTGAAACGGGATCTGAATGCCTCTGATGACAATGTGAATGGCGATTCTGCCCTGCTGGTAAGTTGTCTTGTGAACATAATCCAATTTGCCAAGGAACATACAGAGGAGGGAGGAGAGATCATTGTCTATACCACAGTCGATGAAGGCAGTTTGACCTGCGGTGTGGAAGACCAGGGGATAAACTATTCTGATACATTATTTAATATTCTTTCCAACCACTTTTCGCACCAGGAGAGTACCCTGAACCTTAATATGGGTATTGGGCTTGCGGTTTCTCAGATGATCATTGATACGCATGGTGGCATATTGATTTTTGAGAAGACTGACAATAACCGGGGTTGCCATAAGATGATATTTCCCCCTATTGCACAATCCAGCTAATTTTCCGGCCCATGAATGAATCCATGCTGAACTCCCTGATGAGGCTATTTGCTATCATAGTTAGCATCAACAGGGAGGTTGTTCATGTACTGGCCAGGAATTTTGTGGAAACGTTCCTGATTCAGCAATTCAGCCAGAAGCTCGCTGATAAATACCTGGTCATTTTTGATGAGTATTCAAAAGAGCTTGAGAAACACGAGAAAGGTAAAGACAGTAAAAAGTTGTCGGTATGGTCTGTAAAGATCCTTGGAATCTGCGCCCAGATAGTTGAAGAGCTTCATATCAGCCACAGGTTTTTGATACTGCTCAGCCTGATCAGGTTTTCCAAGTATTTTACAGATGACTCGACATCTGGAGCAGGTGAATTAAATAGCATTGCTGATGCAGTTCGAACGGTGTCCGATGGTCTGCTGATCACTGAAGAGGAGTACGAGAACTGTACTTCCTTTATTATCGATAAGTTCTACAATATCCCTAACAGGGAGCAGTTACTCATCGTCAGTAATGATCCTGGCTTCGAGGATGGGGAGATGAGGCATATTCAGAAGGATAACATGTCAGGACAGATCTTTGTCCTCAAGATCACGAGAGCCGACACATACCTATTCCAGTATGTGGGGAAAGCCAGGTTGGAGAACAACGGCAAATATATATTCCCACGGCATGTTTACCTTATGCCCCGTGGGAGTGCCATCAAGGGCGAGGGCATCTCGCCCATCTATTATTCGGATATCGTTTCCGGATATATCAGGTATATAGATGGACCCGCAGTGGATTTTTTGGCCAAGAACATTGAATTCCATTTCAAGAATTCTTCCAATGGCATCCAGCAATTCAGTTTCCATGGAAGATCAGGTCAGCTAGTGGGGATCATTGGTGGAAGCGGAGCAGGGAAATCAACCCTGCTAAAGGTGCTCAACGGCAATCTCAAACTGGACGGGGGAGATATCTATATCAACGGTCACCACCTGGTGGAGGAAGCCAATGAACTGGAAGGGATGATCGGATATATACCCCAGGATGATCTGCTCATAGAGGAGCTCACTGTGTATCAGAATCTGTATTTCAATGCCAAGCTCTGTCTCGACGGCTATACACAAGAGGAGATCAATGAGGCTGTTAATAACGTTCTTAATGACCTGGGGCTTTATGAGGCAAGGGATCTCAAGGTTGGATCACCATTGAATAAGTTCATCAGTGGGGGCCAGCGAAAACGATTGAACATTGCCCTTGAATTGATCCGGGAACCACATATCCTGTTTGTGGATGAACCCACATCCGGTCTATCTTCCGTTGACTCTGAAAATGTGGTCGCATTATTGAAGGAACAGGCCCTGAGCGGCAAGCTGGTCCTGGCCAATATTCACCAACCTTCATCCAACCTGTTCAAACAATTTGATCACCTGCTGGTGCTGGATCGTGGGGGATACCCTGTTTATTCGGGAAATCCCATCGAAGGTATCACCTACTTCAAACGGCTGGCAGAAAGGGTAGATGCTTCTGAGAGCGAATGTGTGACCTGTGGGAATACCAATCCCGACGACATCCTCCAGGTGATCGAAGCCAGGGATATAAATGAATACGGTGAATATACGACCGACAGGAAAACAGCTCCCGAAGAATGGTACAGCTATTATAAGGAGGAGCTTGAATCAAAAATGGACTTCGAGACCCAGAAGATTTGGATCCCATACAACAAGTTCATGGTTCCCGGAAATGTGCGGCAGTTCCTCATTTTCTTTAAGAGGAACCTGCTTTCAAAACTGGCCGACCGGCAATTCATGTCCATTGCCCTGGTGGTTTCTCCTCTCCTGGCAGTGATATTGGGTTTCTTTTCCAAATATATCGCCGGTGATGAGAGCGATGTGCATGCTTATGTCTTCAGTCAGAATGAAAACCTCCCGGCATATCTGTTCATGTGTGTGATCGTGTCACTATTTCTGGGTCTGATCGTGGCTGCCGAAGAGATCATCAAGGACCGGAGGATCCTTGAAAGAGAGTCCTTCCTGAACCTGAACAGGTCATCGTATCTGCTTTCCAAAATAGGGCTCTTGTTTATCCTGTCAGCCATCCAGATGTTCTTTTTCGTAGTGATCGGGAACCTGATCATGGAGATTAAAAGCTTGACTTTTTCATACTGGCTCATCCTGTTTACCACTGCTTGTTTTGCCAATCTGCTTGGACTCAATATCTCCGACGGTCTTAAGTCGGTGGTTGCCATTTATGTCATCGTACCTTTCCTTCTGGTCCCCCAGATCCTGCTGGCCGGGGTCATCGTCAAGTTCGACAAGCTGCACTATAAGTTCGCCTCCCATGAATCAGTGCCGGCTGCATGCGACCTGATGGCCAGCCGGTGGGCCTATGAAGCCCTGGCAGTGAATCAGTTCGTAAACAACAAGTACCAGAAGCACTTCTATGACATTGAAATGCTGGAAAGCAATGTTACCTATGACCTGCAATTCCTGGTTCCAGCACTGATCCAGGAGATCCGGGATGTAAAAAGGCAGTTCTTGGAGGACCGAGAGCATCCGGGACTTACCGGCAGGTTCAATACCATTCACGATGGATTCACTTCCATATATCTCACAGGTTTATATCCTGGCATTTCCCATTTTCAAGGGGATGAATTTTCTGCCGCAGCAGGGGATGAGGCCATATCCTGGCTTCTGGACTACCAGTCGAAGCTTTCGTATCACCGGGAAAAAATGACACTCCAAAAGGATTTGTTAACCGATTCATTAAAGAGTAGCAAGGGAGGAATCCAGGAATATGTTCACTTCAAAAGGAACTATTATAATGATCAGCTTGCAGATATGGTGCTGAACAGGATCGACCTGCACAAGATCGTTAAAAAAGAGGAACAACTGATCCGGAAAATGGAACCGGTTTATATGTATCCTGCATCCCGTAATGGAAGGACACACTTTTATGCTTCGGTGAAAATGCTGGGGAATATAAATATATCCACATTTGTTTTCAATAATTTAGCTATCTGGGCAATGAATATCGTTCTATACTTCCTTCTGAGATATAGTATTTTGCGCAAGACAATAGACTTTTTTGGTAAGTTGCGCAGGAAACGATAGCCATATTATCCCATTTGGTTTTTTGTTATAAATTGTTTATTGTAAAATTTTACGTTATGAACAGAAAATTCAGTGTAATTACACTAATCGTGATGCTGGTTCCTGTGTTGCTTGTGACCGGATGTAAGTCCGGTGCAAAAGGAACATCCACCCTTATCGAGAATGTAGGAATAATTGAGGAACCAGGTGGTATTGAGTCATTTAACCAAATCTACTACCTATATCCCTCCCCGGCTGAAATGCTGAGTATAATTGATATGGGTGAAATGGATTATGATGAAGAATTGCTGCATTCGATCGACCAGGCAGACAATTACATCAACACCAGGGCCAAAACCATGATGCTAGGGGTTTATATGACTGATCTTGCTTATGCTGCCCTGTTTGGCCGGCATGAAGCCACCTTAGATTACCTGGAGGTGGTCAGGTCACTGGCCGAAGAGATTCAAATCGATGAGGCTGTGGATGATACCATGCTCGAAAAGGCCAGGAGCAACGTGGAATATCTTGATTCATTATACAGCATTTCCAATGATGCCTTTATGAACATCCTGGCTTACTGCGACAGGAATGAAAGGTCCAATACAGTAGTCATGCTGTCGGCTGGTGCTTTTACGGAAAGCCTTTTCCTTGCAGTGAACCTGATCGACAATTATGAGGAGGCATATCATTCACTGCAACACCTGGCCGACCAGAAATTCACCATTGATAATTTTATGACCTTCGCCGAAAAGGTGAATACCGATGACCCGAACGTTACTACTACTTTAAATGATCTGAAAAGGATCAAAGCACTCTATGACAACATTAATCTCAGTTCCGGTGCTATTTCAATTACAAAACTGAACGAAGCAGAAGATGACCAGCCCAAAAAGCTGGTAATCGGGGGCGGAAGTAGTGAAAGTCAACCAACACTTACGCTGAAAGAGTTTGAGGAATTGAAAGCTGCAGTCATTGAATTGAGAACTAAAATAGTTGAAGGTTAACGGCAATAAATGATCGATATGAGACACAATAACTATATAAAAACGCTGGGATTTCTTCTATTACTGATCCCCGTGACCGTGATTTCTCAGGACTGTAATGACCATCATACCGAGGGCGATTGCAGGTACGACCTTCAACGAGGGTATAAACTTTATAGCCAGTCCAAATCAGTCTCTATGAGTCCCCTGGACTCTGTGGAACTGAACATTGTATTCTATGGACAGAAAGATTATATCCTTTCCTTCTGTACCCATAAGAAAATGTATCCCATTCACTTTGTACTGGAGGACCAGCAAACGGGTCAGGTCCTTTATGACAATGAAGAGGATAAATACCTGGAATCGTTGGGCGTAGGATTTGATGTAACTAAGTCATTGATTATAAACATCGAAGTATTGGCTCGGCAATCCACCGAAGAAGAGATCAAAGGCAATGTGGGATGCCTGGGTCTCCTGATCCAGTACAAGAACTATGCAAAGAAGAAAGTTCAGCTGCAGTTGTAAACCTTACCTCGCATTATAGTATTCTATCGCCTTGAGCATTCGCCTTCTCAAGTTCTTGATCCTGTTAGCAGGATCGGGGTGCGTTGAAAGGAATTCCGGGGGACGAGCTTCTCCGTTTGCCTCCATTCTTTCCCGGAATACCGGAGCTGTACCTGGATCCTACTCCAAAAACGATCAATGCAACATTAAAGGTCTCTTCCCTTCATACATGGCAATATGATGATATTGTGAAACAGAGTGATTACAAAGCCTTTATCTCGGTCACCAGCTTCTGCAGTGAATCTTTGGCGTGACCGAAAAGCATCCGGGTATTGTCGGCATAGAACAGATAGTTCTCAATGGCAGCATACCCTTTGCCCATGCCTCGCTTCATGATGATCACATTCTTGGCTTCATGCACCATGATGATGGGCATGCCGTAAATAGGACTGGAAGGATCGTCCAGGGCAGCAGGATTGACCACATCATTGGCCCCGATAACCACCACCACATCGGTCTTGGGCATGTCGGGATTGATTTCGTCCATCTCCACCAGCTTTTCATAGGGCACATCGGCTTCTGCCAACAGTACATTCATATGACCCGGCATGCGACCTGCCACCGGATGGATGGCATACTTCACCTCCACACCATTGGCTTCAAGCAGCTCGTCCATCTCACTGCAAATATGCTGCGCCTGTGCCACTGCCAGTCCGTACCCCGGTACTATCACCACCTTCTTGCTGTAATTGAGCATCACAGCCGCGTCGGTAGCTGATACTTCCTTAACGATCCCCTTTTCCCGATCAGCTGCTGTACCTCCGCCACCAAAGGAACCGATGATCACATTGATCAGGGAGCGGTTCATGGCCTTGCACATCAGAAGGGTAAGGATCGTGCCTGCAGCACCCACAAAAATACCACCCAGGATCATGGCCTGGTTCTGGTAGATGAAACCTGCCATGGCTGCCGCAATTCCTGTAAAGCTATTGAGCAGTGAGATTACTACAGGCATATCGGCTCCACCTATAGGCATTACAAAGCTTACCCCATACACCAGCGAAACTGCCAGCAGCACATACACCAGTATTTGTTTGCTTTCTGCGGGCATGCCAGAGGTCAGAAGTAGGACCACAATCAATACCACACCAGCTAGAATTAGCAGGTTGATATAGGTCATCCATTTAGAGAAAATATCCTTGATATTGCCATTTAGTTTCCCGTAAGCAATCATACTGCCACTGAAGGCAATACTTCCAATCACCAGTCCCAGTAAGGTAACAAGAATGGATTGGTTATCCGGATTTGAAAACTCAATCAGTGCTACCAGTGCTGAAGCAGCACCCCCTGTGGCATTAAAAAAAGAGACCAGCTGGGGCATGGCTGTCATCTTGATCTTCCTGGCGATAACACCACCGATTACCCCTCCCAGAGCAATGGCTCCCAAAATAATGACCAGGTTTCCTCCTTTAATGGTATTTCCCACGCCATCCCTGTGAAGCACCATGGTCGCTATCATGGCCATAATCATACCTGCACCAGCCCACATATTCCCTCGGCGTGCCGATTCAGGACTACTCAATAATTTCAGCCCTACCACAAATAAAAGGGCCGCAAGCAGGTAAATAAACTCGAGAATAATATCTCCGTTGGTAATATTAAGTGAATCCATAATCCTGCCTTATTTTTTCTTCTTTTTAAACATTTCCAGCATTCGGTCGGTGACCACAAATCCGCCAATTACATTGAGCGTACCAAATAGTAACGCAAATATTCCCAGAACCAGGTTCAGCAGGTTAGATCCTTCGGTAATATTTTCCAGATCGGCATGACCCACCAGGATAATACCTCCAATGATAATCACCCCGCTGATTGCATTAGCGCCCGACATTAATGGTGTGTGTAGTACAGACGGCACATTGGAGATCACTTCCAGCCCCAGAAAAATGGTAAGGGCAATGATAAAGATGGCCTCCTTGTTGGAAAAGAAAAACTGCAAAATGCTTTCCATATTATAATAATTAATTGATTATCTAAATGTTATACTCCCTTTACCCTTTCGTTCACTACCTCACCGTTCCGTGTAATACAGGTATGTTGAACAATTTCATCATCCACATCCAGGTTCAGCTTCCCCCCGTCATCGATTATCAGATCGAGGAAATTAAGAAAGTTCTTTCCCAACATCTTACTGGCATCGGAAGGCGTTGTAGAGGCAAAATTTGAATTTCCAATAATGGTCACATCATTATACAATACCGATTCGTTGTCTTTTGTCATCTCACAATTTCCACCTGTGGATGATGCCAGGTCGATGATGACCGATCCTGGTTTCATGGCTTCTACGGTCTCTTTCTTTATTAACAGAGGCGCTTCCCTTCCCGGGATCTGTGCCGTGGTGATGATCACATTGGATTGTGAGGCGCGCTCATGAATCAGCTCTCCCTGTTTCTTCTTGTACTCATCGGATTGCTCCACCGCATATCCACCTGCCGCTGCATCGTCTGTGGAACCTTCCACCTCTACGAATTTACCCCCCAGGCTCTTCACCTCCTCTTTTACAGCAGTCCTTACATCAAACACCTCAACCACCGCACCCAACTTCCTTGCAGTTGCCAATGCCTGTAGTCCGGCTACACCAGCGCCCAGGATCAATACCCTGGAAGGTTTGATGGTACCAGATGCTGACATGAACATGGGAAAGAATTTTGGCAGAGCACTTGCCGCTACCAGTACGGCCTTATAACCTGCGACAGTGGCCATGGAAGAGAGTACATCCACCGCCTGTGCCCTTGTGGACCGGGGGATCATATCAAGGCTGTAGGAGACAACACCTGATTTAGCCAGTTTCTCTACCATTGGCTTGTGGGTCAATGGGCTCATGATAGCTACCAGCACTTTACCTTCGGGGATCTTATCTTCAGGAGTATGGATCGCAAAGATCACATCAGCACCTTTCAGGGTGTCCGCCCTGTTCCCCACAGTGGCCCCCGCTTCTGTATACTCCTGGTCACTGGCATAGGATGCTTTTCCGGCATCTTTCTCTACCAGTACATTTACACTCTTTTTTACCAGATAGGAGATGTGCTCCGGCAACAGAACAACCCTGTTTTCACCTTCGCCTTCCCTGAGAACTCCAATTGTCATGAATCGATGTTTTTTTTTAAACCGAGTGCAAATTTAGAAATATTCTAAACACAAAGTGAGACTATGATAAAATTCCTGCAACTTATTGTGTCAGATACCTGTTCATGGCTTCTGCAGCCTTCCTGCCATCGCCCATGGCCAGGATCACTGTGGCTCCTCCCCTCACTATGTCACCTCCGGCAAATACACCCTCCACCGAACTGTGCATACTCTCGGGATCCACTTTGATGGTTCCCCAGGATGAGACTTCCAGCTCTTTCATGCTTTGAGGGATCAGAGGATTGGGGGAGACACCCACACTTACAACCACAGTATCTACCTCTATGATGAACTCCGATCCCTCAATGGGGATGGGTCTTCTTCGTCCGGAGGAATCGGGTTCTCCCAGCTTCATTTTCTGAACCTTCATCTTACAAACCCGGCCATTTTCATCGGCGAAGTATTCAAGTGGATTGTGAAGGTTCATGAATTCTATATCCTCCTCCTGTGCATGCTTGATCTCCTCCACCCTGGCAGGCATCTCCTGGATGGATCGACGGTAAATGATGATAGAGCGTTCTGCCCCAAGCCTTTTGGAAGTCCTCACTGCATCCATGGCTGTATTTCCTCCACCAATAACCGCTACTTTATTCCCACTAATCACAGGAGTATCATACGCGGGATCAGCTGCATTCATCAGGTTTACCCGTGTCAGGTATTCATTGGAGGAATATATGCCAATGTAGTTTTCACCCGGGATGTTCATAAAATTAGGCAAACCCGCACCGCTACCCACCATAAAGGCTTTGAATCCTTCAGCTTTCAGATCTTCAACAGAAGCGGTTGCACCCACTATGAAGTTTTTCTCGAATTTCACCCCCATTTTCTTAAGCACATCGATCTCCAAATCCACGATCCGGTTGGGAAGTCTGAATTCGGGAATGCCATATTTAAGTACTCCGCCTATTTCGTGTAACGCCTCGAAAACAGTCACATCATATCCCAGCTTGACCATATCCGCGGCAAAGGCAAGTCCTGCAGGTCCGGACCCAATAGACGCCACTTTGATTCCATTTTTATCATGAATATCAGGCACCGACATCTCTCCGCTATTCTGTTCGTAGTCAGCACTAAACCTCTCCAGAAACCCGATGGCCACCGGAGGTTTTTTCAATTTCTGGGTATAGAAACAAGCCTCTTCACATTGCACCTCCTGTGGACATACCCGACCGCATACTGCCGGCAGTGTATTGGTCTCTTTCAGCACTTTTGCCGATTCAAGAAACTCTCCTGCTTCAATTTTTTTTATGAATTTGGGGATATTGATACCCACAGGGCAACCGGTTATACAGGTGGGATTGACGCAGTCCAGACACCGCTGCGCTTCGAGCATGGCCTGCTCTTTTAAAAGTCCAAGGTTCACTTCAGTGAAATTCTTGTTCCTTTTATCAGCAGCCTGCTCCCGCATGGAAACCCGCTCCAATTGCGTTCGCTCCTTGTTTTTCATGTTACCCCGCAAGGCCAATCTCCATTCCTGATCCCGCTCCTGCTTTAAATATTCTGAAACTCCGTCCATCTGCTTTTAAGGTTTGGGATTACTATTGAGGAAATTTTCATAGGCCTCTGTCTCGGAGAGCTTGTAGGAATTGAGACGTAACATCATCTCATCGAAATCCACCTGGTGAGCATCGAACTCGGGTCCGTCCACACAGACAAATTTTGTTTTCCCTCCAACAGTGACCCTGCAGGCACCACACATTCCTGTACCATCTACCATGAGTGTATTCAGACTTGCCACAGTTGAAATGCCATATTTACCAGTTAATAACGAGCAGAATTTCATCATAACAGCCGGTCCAACAGTTACTGCCAGATCGACCTTCTCCCGGAGAATCACCTCTTCCATGCCCTGGGTCACCAACCCTTTCTTCCCATAAGAGCCATCATCGGTCATGATGATCACCTCATCGGAATGCTCGCGCATCTGCTCTTCGAGAATGATCAACTCCCTTTTTCGGGCAGCCAATACTGTGATGACCCTATTCCCGGCCTCCTTCAAAGCCTCTACGATGGGAAGCAGGGGTGCAACACCAACACCACCCCCCGAAGCAAGCACAGTTCCCACTTTTTCGATGTGAGTAGGTTTACCCAATGGTCCCACCACATCGGTTACCAGATCACCAACCTCCAGGTCACACAACTTAGTGGATGTAACTCCCACCTTCTGAATAACCAGAGTAATGGTTCCTCTCTCAAGGTTTGCTCCGGCAATGGTAAGAGGGATTCGTTCCCCCTTATCACCTGTCCGTACGATCACAAAATGACCTGCCCTACGATTCCTGGCAATAGCAGGTGCCTCCAGCACCAGTTTTACAACTGCTTCGGAGAAGTACTCTTTTTCAATAATCTTATTCATGTGATAATTTAAAAGTATGTCAGGGTTGGAAAGAAAACCCAATATTACATGAAAAAAAAGTCAGTACACCTATTTAATATCAGTTACATGTTGTAAAAAATAAAATAGGACCACTCAATAATAAGTGATTATTTCTAATAATTTTAATAATTTCAACTCATCAATAACAGCACTATAGCCGATGATTAATCTTTCTACCGAATACATGGGATTGAAACTAAAGAATCCCATCATGGCTGCCAGCAGCGGACTTACTGGCACGCTAGATGGCGTCAAAGCCTTGGAAAAAAACGGAGTTGCAGCCGTCGTCCTGAAATCCATCTTTGAAGAAGAGATTCTGCTGGACACGAACCAGCAGTTAAAAGAGGCCGATGAGAATCCCATGATCTATTCAGGACTTTCCGAAACCCTTGATTACATCGACATGCATATTCGGGAGGACAATCTTGGGAAATACCTGGAACTAATTTCAAAGGCAAAGAGAAGCTTATCGATCCCCGTCATTGGCAGTATCAATTGTGTTTCCCATCAGGACTGGATGCATTTTACAAAAAAGATTGAAGAGGCGGGGGCCGATGCGTTAGAGCTGAACATCTTCCTCAATCCGGCAGACTCTGAGAATAAGGAGTTCGAAAAGGCCTATTTCAAGGTCATCGAAAATGTGCTGTCCCAGGTGAGTATTCCCGTCGCCATCAAGATCAGTAAATACTTCACCCGCCTGAGTTTATCGGTAAAAGCCCTATCTGAAACCGGCGTGTCAGCCATTGTAATGTTCAACCGGTTTTATTCTCCGGATATAGACATTGATAAAATGTCTCTCGACATTGGAAAACTTTTCACCACACCCGAAGAGCAATCTGAGACCTTACGGTGGATCGCCATCATGTCCAACAAAGTGGAGTGTGACCTGGCTGCAACCACCGGCATCCATACAGGTGTAGATGTAGTTAAAATGCTCCTGGCAGGTGCTCAAGTGACGCAGATAGCATCCACAATTTACAAAAATGGTCCTGACCAGGTTGCCCGCATTCTAAAAAGGATAGAGAAGTGGATGGGAGAAAAGGGATTCGACTCGGTAGACCAGTTCAGAGGAAAAATTAGTAAGGCATATGAAGGCAACCCGGCAGCTTTTGAACGAATGCAGTTTATGAAGTATTTTAGCGAGATCAGGTAAAAAGAGAATTCGACAACAAAACGGGCGCCAAATTGTTAGTTTTAAAATCCGGACAAGTTGCATATGGATGACCTTTCATTTTTGCAGAACCTCGACTCGGAAGCCATTGAGGAGCTTTATCAAAAATACAGGCAGGATCGTGGTTCAATCGATCCCAGCTGGCACCACTTTTTCCAGGGTTTTGACCTGGCCAGACGTGATTATAGCCATCCCGAATCTGAGTCACTCACTTTTGATGAAGAATTCAGGGTAATTAATCTGATCAACGGATATAGAAAACGGGGCCACCTGTTCACGGAAACCAACCCGGTACGCACACGTCGCAAATATTTCCCCACACTCGACCTGGAAAATTATGGCTTATCTGAATCAAACCTTGATACCTCCTATCATGCCAGTAAGGAGATCAGTGATGACAGAGCACTCCTGAGGGATATCGTCGATCGCCTGAAGAAAACTTACTGTGGTCACATCGGATCTGAATTCATGTTCATTCGAAAACCGGAGAAGATCAAATGGCTAACAGATCGAATGGAACCGGTACAAAACCAGACCGTATTAACACCGGAGGAGAAGAAAACAATCTATCACCACCTGAAGGAAGCGGTGCGATTTGAAAAGTTTATCCATAACAAATTTGTGGGTCAGAAGCGGTTTTCACTGGAAGGAGCCGAGATTCTGATCCCTGCCCTGAATGACCTGATAGAAAGGGGTTCGCAACTGGGCGTTATGGAGTTTAACATCGGCATGGCCCACCGGGGCAGGTTGAACGTACTGGCCAACGTGCTGAAAAAACCCATGGAGAATATCTTCAAAGAGTTCGAGGGGGAGTCATATGAAGAGCACATCACCCTGGGCGATGTGAAATATCACCTGGGTTATGGTAATACCATCCGCACCACCGATGATAAAACAGTCATTCTGAACATCGTTCCGAATCCCTCCCACCTGGAATCTTCAGCACCCATTGTTGAGGGTGTT
>JAUVKN010000057.1 GCA_030596245.1 Bacteroidia bacterium
CAATTGAGTTACAAAGAAAGGAAAAAAAGGCGAAGAGCTAACGCACTAAAGCCTTAAACCAATTACCAGAACGTCATCAATCTGACTAAGGTCACCTTTCCACTCATCGAAGATAAGACTCAGGATTCTTTGTTGTTCCTCCATGGGTCTTACACTTATTTCCAACAACAGATCCTTGAAGGGACGGTACTTGAATTTCTTTCCCTGGGGTCCGCCGAATTGATCAGGGAATCCGTCTGTAAACATATAGACCCGGTCGCCCTGTTTCATATCGAGTGTGTAGCGCGTAAAGTCTGACATTTTCTCGTAGTATGCCACCGGCATATTGTTCCCTTTGTATTCCAGCATCTCCCCATTTCTGATGATGTAGATGGGATTGTTGGCCCCGGAAAACTCCAGCTGCCTGGTCTTGGTGTCGTATATGATCAGTGCCATATCAATCCCATCCTTTTGTTCCCCTATTTTCCCTTCCTGTTTAAGAGTTCTGGCAATGCTGAGGCGAAGCTGGTTCAGGATCTCTTCTGAATGAGCAATGTTCTTCTCGTTGACGATTTCATGCAACATGGTGATCCCCAGCATGCTCATAAGCGATCCTGGAACTCCATGTCCGGTGCAATCTGCAGCAGTTAAAACGATCTTGTGTTCATTTTGAGAGATCCAATAAAAGTCACCACTCACAATATCCCGTGGCTTGAAAAAAATGAAGTGTTCTCCAAACAGGGTTTCGAAGACCTCGTTTCGTGGCAATACTGTATTCTGGATCTTCTTGGCGTAATCAAAACTATACTTGATCTCCTTATTCTGCTTTTCGATATGCTCTTTTTGTGCCTGCATTTCGAAGGTGCGTTCCTGGACCTTATCCTCCAGCTCGCGGTTGACCTTGTCTTTCAACGACGCATTTTCCCTTAACTGGTCTATGATCCTGCGCTGTGCCACCTCTTTACTCTTTTTAAGGAGGTTGATGCGTTCACTAAGACCAATGGAGAAGGTAAGAATCTGAAGTGTAACCCCAAGCTCCTGGCTGTGTTTACCGATGGGATAATCGGTGAGTGCGTAGTTGATGGCAATACCAAGAATGAGGAACAGGTTGGCAAAAAGAAAATATCTGGCCGGCTGAAAGTTTTCCCTTGTAAGGATCATGGCCGGAACAATGGCCAGGAACAGGCATCCGATGGCCGAGACGATGATAATGGCCACCCCACCCAACTGAATGAACACTGGTACATATATTCCCAGGCCCTGAAGCAACAGGATCGAAAAACTCAGGATCAGTCCGCCTACCGTAAACCATACTGCCATCAACAGGATGGTGTCCCACGATTGCAGCGTGTTGCGGGTATCCAGGTAGGATCTTCCGAAAAGCAGGAAAAACAGCAAAAATATCTCCTGAAGAAAAGTGCTTAAGGGAGCAGAGGTAAAGCGTGGTGTGAGTTCATATAAGTACCCTTCCTTATTGATAAAAAAGAGCAGGAAAGCAAGAATGTACAGTATATAGAAGAGGTAACTGTTTTCTCTGCCCTTTACAAAGAGTGGGATGTGATAGAGGATCATGATCAGCATGATCCCTACGAATAACCCAAAAATCAAGCGTTTCGACCGATCCCTGGCCAGTACACTCTCGTGGGTGGAAATGGTAAAAGTGAGGTCAGATACTACCGACTCATCCGAAAGTAAAACCCTTAGATATAGTGTGTCTGCTTCTCCAGGGGGAAGGAAGATGCGGAGGTCGTCCGATCCGCTGATATTGACATCCTTGTACTTGGGATGAAGATCATTTCCGGATTTCCTTATTGTCACCATCCCGTTATCGAATCGCTGGAACAGCTGGTATTCATCAAATTCAGAGTAATTATTTCGTTGAAGATGAAAAGAGAACTGTCGTGTGGAGCGATTTACAAAGTAAAACCGGAACCAAATACAGCCCCCCGGTTGGGAATTGATCAGGGCCGGATCTGGGTTGCTGAAGTCAACCTGCCTGAATTGATGATCCATCATTCCCGAAAAAAGTTCAGAGGGTTGTGTAGAGCAATTGGGATCGTCCAGATAATAAAGCTGCAGGTCAGATATTGAGACCTGTTTAACGAAATCAGAAAGAATAATATGCTTCTGTGCAACCAGCGATTGACAGATCACTAAAAGTATAAGAATCGGTTTTAGGCGCATTCCAGTTTTTTCTTCCAGATGTAAATATATTAAAGATTCTTTTAAAGAGACGAAATTGTGAACCGCTATAATTTAAGTGTATATTTACCAAAAGTTAACCCTTGAACATGATTCCAGGCCTTTCCAATACATGGACTCTGTTATTATTCCTCCTTATTCTCATCTCTTCCTGTTCCGAAAATGTTATACAAACTACTGTTTTTGAAGATGGATTTCAGGAACTTGAGGTCGGGGAGGTGCCCAACAATGATTTAGCAAATCCGGCAATATTTTTCGATTCCCGGCATGGCACTTTAGGAAACTGGATTGTGGCGTCCAATCTTCAGGAGGAAGGGTTCAGTGATGCCTGGGAGATCAGGAGAGAGGAGGGAGAGAATTTCCTTGCCCAGAATTTCACCAACCTGAACCAAAGCAATACACCATTAAGCCTTATTACCCATCCGTTGATAGTAGCCGGTGATTCCCTTTGGCAGGACTACACCATTGATGTTGAGTTTACACCTTTGGCCAAGTTTGATAAATGCGGAGTGGTTTTTAAATACCACGATCCCACCAACTTCTTCTTCTTTGGAATAGAAGGGAATACTGTGACACTGAAACACATTCAACAATCTGTTACACCACTTCGGCCCATTGAAAAAATCCTTGATTTCAAACCACTGGTCTGGACTCCGGGAGAAAAACTCCATGCCACAGTTACTGTCAGGCGTAATAAGGTCTCCACCATCCTGAATGATTCGATCAGAATGCATGTGGAAAACCTGCCCATTCAACCGGGTAGGATAGGATTAATATCAGACCTGCCTGCAAAATTTCACAGGGTGGAAGTTAAGATACTGAAGGGAGAGCAAAGAAAACTTGCCCGAAGGAAAAGGCAATTGGCCAGGAGATTAGAACTGCAGCTGAGTGAATACCCTGAAATGGTTCGCTGGAAGATGTTTGAAACAGAGGAGTTTGGGACCAACCAGAATATCAGGTTGGGGGATTTAAATGGGGATGGAAACAAGGAGATACTATTTGTCAGGCCTGGATCCTCAGGTTCAGAAATCGGTGGGGTTGTTGCCATGAACCTGGATGGGGAAATATTGTGGAAATATGGAAACTCCGGATCAGTAGATCCCGGGGCAGGTGATGAATTACCTGTTCAGGTCCACGATTTGGATGGTGACGGAGCCAGAGAGGTGATCTTTGTCAGTGAAGGTTGGATCCATATACTGGATGGCAGGAATGGTGAATTGGCCCGTCGGGTGAAAGTTCCGGGATCTGAAGCTGTCAATTCCATGATTTTCGCTGACCTGATGGGAATAGGAAGGGACAATTGCATGCTTCTCTCTGACCGGAAGCATATCATACTGGCACTGAACGAGCGGTTGGAGTTGTTGTGGGAGCAGGAAACAGAAACCGGGACTCAGCCCATGGTACATGATATGAACGGGGACGGTCGACATGAGGTGTTGATGGGGTATTCTGTTTTTGACCATAATGGAAACCTAATGTTCGATGTGGGAGCATTTATTGGTGATGCCTGTAATGGAGTGACGGTGGCTCAATTATACGAAGGAGTAAGGATGGTTCCATGCCTCATCTATGCTGCGGGTGACTGGGGATTGATCTATTTTGATTTTAAGGGGAACCTTTTAAAGCAGAATACAATGGGGCATGTCCAGTTTCTGAGTGTGGCAGATTTTGATTTGGAGTTGCCCGGACTGGAGGTGGCAAGCTCAAATCAGTGGGGGAGCGACGGACTGGTCCATATTCTGGGATCTTCGGGTGAAGTAATCAGTAAATTCCTTTCGGCATCGGGCGTAAGCAGGTGTTTACCAGTAAACTGGAAAGGAGACGGAGAGGAGTTTTTAATCACTTCTGCAGATTCAATTAAAGGAGGGATGGTTGATAGGTCAGGTCAAATCGCAGTCGAGTTCCCTTCCGATGGTCACCCGGTTTTATGCTACATGGCTCTGGATCTTACAGGCGATGCACGGGATGAGGTGCTGGTTTGGGACCAAAGTGAGCTCTGGATCTATACACAGGATGACAATCCCAGGATGGGCAATACATATGCTCCTGACCGCATTCCACTCTATAACCAATCAATGTTTCAGATGAACCGTTCGCTTCCTGGTTGGTAGGAGGGGTTCATTTCTTTCAGATGTTAGGACGCGTTCATTTCTTTCTGAGACACTCATCTCAGGATTTGTGATTATTTATTATATTGCAAATGGTCTTGCAATCTTCAACACTGTTTTGGCACGAACTTTGTTTAATTAAAGTTAAAACAATCAGATGCAAAAAATACCGGGAGGAAACATCATGAAAACTTTACCACTTGCCATTGTAAGCGCAGCCATTGTCCTGGCATCTTGCAGCTCTTCAAAACAGGCTGCTTATTCGGAGTATGATGATGTATATTATAATCCAAACCTCGCAGAGAGGCAGGTTGCTTCAGCTCCATTAAATACAGCTGTGACTCCTCAGGAAGCCATGACTACACAGCCCATTTCCCAGGAACCGGTGTATGCCCAGTCCCAGGTTTATGCGGATGAAGCGCTAAGTGATTATGAGCAGTACAAATTGCAGCGAGAGGCAGAGATGTTGGGTGAAACATACCAACCCGATGGAAGTGAAGCCCTCTATGCCACCCAGTACCAGGAATACGACTCTACAGGTCTGGTGAGTGAGTATGGTCAGGAGAATGCACCTGTTATTATCAATAATTACTATACCGATCCCAATGATTACTACTACTCATCCAACCTGAGGCGTTTTTCGGATTCGTATAATGGTTGGGACTATTACGATCCCTATTATACCAATCCTTACTTCTATTCGGGAAGGTCCATGGGTTGGGGTATGAACATAGGTTATGGTTATGGCGGATGGGGATTGGGATTCTCCTTCGGATATCCATACTATGGCTCTTGCTATCCCTCATACTACGGATACGGTGGAGGATACTATGATCCTTATTACTCACACTATGGATATGGCGGATATTATGGTGGATACTACCCCTACTATGGTGGCTCATACTGGAGCGGTTACAACCATGGATACTACCATGGATACTGGGACAGCAATTACTATGGTTCAGGAAATAGCTACCGGTATGGAAGGCTTGACAACAGGCACTATTACGGATACTCCAGTCCATCCAATACAACTTACGGAGGCTCTAAGGGTTCTACCTATGTTGACCCCAGATACAGGAGCCGTTCAGGATCAACTGGATCTTCGACAGGAGTTACCCGTGAATCCACTTCCGACAGGACTACAAAGTCAGCCGGGGTCACACGTACAAATGATCAAAGAACCGATCGTGGGAACCATTATGGGAATGATCGTTCCGATAACAATACCAGGGACAGGGGTGATATCAACAGGAACCAGAATCCAGGTAACAGAACCACCTCAGCTGGTCAGGTGAATCGAACCACTTATAGTAATTTAAAGACCACCAGAACCAGTCAGCCTGCCAACGTGCAACAGAGAAGTACCAACAGCAACAACAGAGGAACTTATACGCCCAGTTACAGCAAGCCTCGTACAAGTTCAACACCGAGCTATAACAGGAGTTCCACTCCAACCAGGAGTTACTCCCAGCCCAGTAGCACACCGAGCCGCAGCAGTAGCTCTTATAGTCGTCAGAGCAGTACACCAAGTCGAAGCAGCAGCTCTTACACCCGACCGAGCAGCTCCAGCCGCAGCAGCAGTTCATACAGTTCACCAAGCCGCAGCAGTAGTTCTTCAAGTCGCAGCAGTAGCGGATCCTCGGGCCGCAGCTCTTCAGGTTCATCATCAAGGTCAAGTTCAAGACGTTAAACTGTCATTAACTGCCGGGATCCATCCAATGATCCCGGCTTATTTAAATTTCAAACAGATACTGCTATGAAAAAGATTTCATTTATAGCCCTGCTACTCATATGTTCTTTTATTTCAATGGAAGCGCAAAATGAAATGCAGGCCCTGAGATATTCCCAGTACACTCCTTTCGGAACGGCCCGGTTTGCAGCCCAGGGTGGTGCCATTGGCGCCCTCGGTGGTGACCTCTCATCCGTTCTTGTAAATCCGGCGGGACTGGGATTTTACCGTTTAACGGAGTTTTCCTTTACACCATCATTTTATTGGGTAAATACTTCCTCAAATTTTATGGGTTCCACAGTGGATGATTCACAGTTGAAGTTTAATGTGGGGAGCCTTGGATTTGTATCGTCTACAACCAGCGATAAAAAAAGTGGCATTGTGGGAGCCTCTTATTCACTGGGTTATAATACGCTGGTCAATTTCAACAACCGCACAACCATCAGGGGAATCAATGACAACAGTTCTTTGCTTGATGATTTTACCTGGCATGCCAACGCGGACCCGGACAACCTAAGCCCTTATTATGAACAACTGGCATACGATGCGTACCTGATGCCTTTTGATTCAGTGGCTGGTGAGTATTGGCATGACATGCAACTGGATGGATATGGACAAGATCTGCACAGGGTGTCCCAGCAATCCGGATACATTGGGGAGTATTCCCTTTCAGGCGCATTCAATTTTAGCAATCTATTGTATTTCGGAGCCAGTGTGGGTATACATGCAGTGCGTTTCTATGAAGAGATTTATCATACGGAAACGGATTATGATGATCATGTTCTGGATTTTGACAGCTTCAGCTTCAGGGAATTTAACAACACAAGGGGGTGGGGCTATACCTTTAAGTTCGGAATGATCCTGCGTCCCATGCAACTGATCAGGGTAGGGGCATCCTTCCAGCTCCCCACCTATTATTACCTTACCGACGAGAAATTCAGTGACATAAATTCTTACTGGGACAGCAGTTCCGGGATTTCCGATGCCAGGGCCAGTTCACCCAATGGCATCTATGATTATAAGTTGAAAACTCCATTTCGGGCCAATGCTCATGCTTCGGTGATCCTTTTCAAATTGGCTACGATTTCGGCCGGCTATGAATTTGTTGATTATTCATCAGCCCGACTGGATGCATACGATTATAAATTCTTTGATGAAAATGATCAGATACGCCAGGACTTCCAGGCAGCACATAATCTGAAGACCGGGGCCGAAGTTCGTCTTAATTCATTGTACCTGAGGGCAGGGACACAGTACTTGATGAGCCCTTTCGTAGATAGCCGGAATAATGCAGAAAGCTGGCTCTATTCGGGTGGACTGGGGATCAGGACCGGGGGTACATATTTTGATATTAGTTATACCCATTCAAACAGGTCTGAGGTGTATGGCATGTACGCCTTTCAACCAGGTTCCAACGAAGTCTCTATCAATCAGATCAATGGAAATAACCTGATGTTTACTGTGGGTTTTAAGTTTTGAGGCACTTCTGAAGGATTGAGAGGGTAGCTGGCCCCTCATTGAATAACAGGTCAAGTACGCTCAGGTTGGCCTGGAAACCCAGACGATCGGCAAAGACCTGGTGGTAAACCACCGGTTGAAAATCGGGATCAACCACCGTCTGCTCCTTTTTCGGATGGATAAAGTACCTCGGATCGGCCTCTCCTGTTATTTCCGTGAACGAAGCAGAGCAACATACCAGGATCTTTAACCCCAATAACTGAAGGGTTCTTTCTAACAGTTGCTGATTCAGATCGATTAGGAATTCAAACTTGTTTTCATAAAACTTGATCAGGTCATCCCTGAAGTACTCAAAGAATGGAGAGGAGGCATATGATGCCACCAGACTGCGCCAATGGTTTTTGTTCCATGGAGTGTCATAATCGATCCTGATCTCTTTCAGGTGATTTTTTACTCCACGCTTCCTTTTTACAGGTATGGAGAGGGTGAGTACCCCATTGGGGCCCATAATCATGCACCTGTTCCTGTAGGTTTGTTTGGTATAACTGTCGAATTGCTCAAGGCCAATTTCCTGCTCCCTGACAAGGTGGGCAAAATAGTTGACAGGTCCGTTATACAGTGCCGGGTAAACCAATGAAACACGGATTACCTGCTGGCTCTTACAATCCGGAACATGCGGTTCCACCTTATCTTACCATACTCCTTATCCACACTTAACCAGATGAGTCGGGGTTTTCCGATCACATGGTCCTCCGGAACAAATCCCCAGAACCTGGAGTCGGCCGAATTGTGACGGTTGTCGCCCATCATGAAAAAGTAATCCAACTTGAAAGTATATGAGGTGGCTGCTTCACCATTGACATAGACCTGGTCTCCTTTTACCTCCAGGTCATTCTGTTCGTAAGCTTCAATGATACGTCTGTATAGAGGAAGGGTTTCTGAGTTGAGTTCAACTGTCATTCCTTTTTCTGGTACTGTCAGTGGCCCAAAAAACTCAAGGTTCCAGGGGTACCTTTCGTCGTGCGGGAAAATATCCCGATCGTACTGACCATCAGTAAACAGGTTCATACGTTCAACACTAACGATACCCGGCAGGGTTCCGATCTGATCAGCAATAACGGATGGCAATGGAAAAGTGTAATTGGGATTATTGCGCACATCTGTCAGATCCTTGCTGATTCCAAATTCTTCAAGGGAGCGTGGATTGATAGGTGTTCCATTGGTTCTCACATTGTACCAGCGTTGAATTCCTTCATACTCCTTTTGTTTTTCACCGTTCACATAAACATCAATGTTGATTACCTCAATGGTTTCACCATGGATGGCAACACACCTTTTGATGTAGTTATCACGCCGATCGACTGGTCGGGTTTCCACATCAAATTTTTGAGCAATCTGCGTTCTCACGTACCCTGCGTAAACAGAATACGGGCGTGTCCTGTTATTTCTGGTCTGGTCTGCAAGCATCAGGTTATGGGCTTCATCCCTGATCAGGTCGTAATAATCGAAATTCCCCCTGGCATACAACTTATGGTCCGATTTCTCCAGAGCAACAGTGTCTGATGCAGGAAAATTGAATACAACAATATCACCCCGTTTCACATTATTAAATCCCTTCAATCGCTTGTAAGGGCGTTGGATCCACTCCAGGTATGAATTTTCCCCCAGTACGGTGTTGGGAAGGAACGGAATGGAGAGCGGGGTATTGGGTGTACGCGGACCGTATGCAGTTTTGCTCACATAAAGATGGTCTCCTACCAGGAGACTTCCCTCCATGGATGGGGTAGGGATTTTGTAATTCTGGAATAGAAAAATATTAATCAGCGATACTGCTACAACTGCAAAGATCAGTGCATCCAACCATTCAATGATCACATTGTTTTTTTTCTTCCTGCTTTTCCAGAAGGACCAGTTCACATTTTTACTCACATACATATCATAGATGATGGGTAATCCGAAAAAGAACCAGTAGTTCTTTAGCCAGATAACAAAAAGGATGTAGATAACAACGGCAACTCCGAATTTTAAATATTTGTGTTTCAATAACTTACTTATATCCATTGCGACTTTTATTTTATGGAGCTAAAGATACGCTCTTTTCTTAAACCATCAAGGATCGATTTATCGGGTTCGATGGAAAACCAGACTGTGACGGCTTTGCCCAGCAGGTGATCTTCGGGTACAAAACCCCAATAACGCGAATCGGCCGAATTGTGATGGTTATCTCCCATCACAAAGTAATAATCCATCTCTATTATATAGGTGTTGGTGGGTTCACCATTGATATAAATTTTCCCATCCTTTTCCAACAGTTCATTTTGTTCGTATACGTCTATAATTCGTTGATAAAGAGGCAGATCTAATGTATTAATCGATATGGTATCTCCCCTGGAGGGTACTTTTAGCGGACCGAAATTATCGCCTGTCCATCGAAAATTATTGCTGTGAGGAAATATCTCCTGATTCTGAAAGGAGAGCATGGGTTCTGAATATCGTTTAATACTTCTTACGGTTGGATAAGACCTCAGTGACTTCAAGTTCTCCTCTGCCAGAAATAAAACGTGCAATGAATTCACCGGATTGTATGTAACGGAAGATTTAAGGATTTTTAACGAATCGAGCAATGCATCGGGGAGGGGTGTACCGGTGGTGGTTACATAATATTTGAACTTCTGCTTGGGAAGCTTTGGCCTCTCTTCTTCATTGATAAATATTTCCCCGTCCATGATTTGCAGGGTATCGCCCGGTAGCCCTATACATCTTTTCACATAATTCTCCCGCTTATCAACAGGGTGGGTGATGATATCAAACTCTGACAGGATATAATCCCGACCATATTGTCGAACCAGAGAGTAATAGTTCTGACCTGGATACTGTACTACCATCGTGTCACCTTCCGGAAAGTTGAAAACGATGATATCGTTGCGTTTTACTCTTGAAAAGCCCCAAAGACGCTTATGGGGCATCCTCATTCTTTCAGAATAGGATTTCTTTCCTGACGGAAGTTTGTTGTGATAAAATGGAATGGCAAGAGGTGTTTCGGGTAACCTGGGGCCGTAAGCCAGCTTACTTACAAAAATATAATCTCCGGCCAATAGTGTCTCTTCCATAGACGGAGTGGGGATCTTATAAGCTTCTACGAACAAAACCTTGATCAAGAATGAGCTCACGATAGCCAGGATTAAAATGGCCATCCATTCAATGACAGATTGAATTACACGGGGCAATCCATATTTACGCAGGGTCCAGTCAATCTTCCGTGTAATGAAAATATCAAATAGAACCAGGTTGAAGAGCAACAGGTACCAGAGGTTGGTCCAGATAATCAGCAGCGACCATAACAGACCTGAAAATAAAAAGCCCAGGTACCTCCAAACCATCCTGTTCATAGGAATTAGAGTTTAAGGAGATCCTGCATTCCGAAGATTCCGGTTTTCTCTTTAATGAAGGCTGCCGCCAGCAGTGCACCTGCTGCGAATGCTTCTCTTGATTTTGCATTGTGGCTCAGGGTGATTGAATCCAAATCAGATTCATAGCAGATGGAGTGTCGCCCTTTCACTTCTCCCTCCCGAATTGCATCAATATGTAGTGTGGACGAATTGTCTTCATCCACCAGGCTCCATCGTTTTACAAGTCTCTGCTGTCTAATGATCTGTTCAGCCAGGGTAATAGCAGTCCCGCTGGGTGCATCCAGTTTATGGATGTGGTGTACTTCCTTCAATGATACCCTGTAACTGGTGAAATTGTTCATGATACGGGCAAGCTGATCATTCAAAGCAATGAGTATATTAACACCAATGCTGAAATTACTGGCATAGAACAGTGTTCCCTGATTTTTTCTGCAATAATCCTCAATATTTGCAAACTGGTCATTCCAACCCGTGGTCCCTGATACTACCGGTATCCCGTGATCAATGCAGGTACGGATGTTCTCGGGAGCAGATGCCGGAATGGTAAATTCTATGGCCACATCAATATCCTTCAGTCGTGCCGCATTCAAATCATCGCTGTTGTCCAAATCGATGATCAAAGGGAAAGATCGTCCCTGATCCTTTCCAAGGGCCTCTATGGTCCGGCCCATTTTTCCGTATCCAATAAGCGCAATATTCATATCAGCTTTTTTATACCCAACAACTTCCAACCCAACAACTTTCAGCCCAACAACTTCCAACCACTAATTTACAAAAAAAAGGCCGATCCGCATGATGTGGAACAGCCCCTTTAATATTTTCGGATCTTAGGTTACTGTACTTTCTTTACAATGGCCTCAAAGGCTTTAGGATCATTCATCGCAAGATCGGCAAGAACTTTTCGGTTTATCTCTATTCCTGATTTGCCCAGCTTACCCATGAATTCTGAATAGGACATGCCGTATTCGCGAACCGCAGCATTAATACGCTGGATCCAGAGTGCCCTGAAATTGGCTTTTTTCTTGCGACGGTCACGATACGCGTAGGTAAGACCTTTTTCGTATGCATTTTTAGAAACCGTCCATACATTTTTTCTGCGACCAAAGTATCCTTTGGTCTTCTTCATCACTTTCTTTCGTCTCTGTCTTGAAGCGACAGAATTTGTTGCTTTTGGCATTTTACTTTCATGTTTTGGATGCAGGCGGTCGTTCAGACACTTTTATGCTCCACATCCTGGTGAATACTAGTTACCTGATGTTCAAAGATATACTCTTACTTCATGGCAAGCAAACGCTTGATATTCTGCTCGTCAGCTTTGTGAACTTCACCAAAATAGGTAAGATTCCGCTTGCGTTTTTTCGACTTTTTGGTAAGAATATGGCTTTTGAAGGCGTGTTTTCTTTTGATTTTCCCAGTTCCGGTGAGGGTAAATCTCTTCTTTGCTCCCGGATTTGTTTTCATTTTTGGCATTATTCCAACTATTTATCTTATTCAACAACTATTTTTTCTTCACTTTGGGTGCAAGGAACATGGTCATCCTTTTTCCTTCCAATTTTGGAAGTTGTTCAACCTTTCCTACTTCCTCAAGTTCCTGGGCAAGTCTCAGTAACAGGATTTCACCCTTTTCCTTATATAAAATGGACCTTCCTTTGAAAAAAACAAAGGCCTTCAGCTTGGCACCGTCTTCTAAGAACTTATAGGCATGCTTCAACTTAAAACTGTAATCATGCTCATCTGTATTGGGTCCAAACCTGATCTCTTTCACCACGATCTTTGTGGCTTTGGACTTCATCTCTTTCTGCTTCTTCTTCTGCTGGTAGAGAAATTTCTGATAATCGATAACCCTGCATACCGGCGGATCAGCCTTGGGTGAAATCTCTACCAGATCGAGGTCTAGTGAATCGGCAATTTTGAGTGCATCTGTAAGCGATACAACTCCTGGATCCTCAATATTTTCTCCGACAAGCCGGACGGTACTGGCACGGATCTGTTCATTTGTTCTGAAAAAGATCCGATCTTTGTTGCGGTTATCGCTATTCCTCCTTCGATAATGACCTGGTCCTGCTATGACAAGTTCCTCCTATACTTTAGTTAATTATCTGTTTCAATTGCTTCCAGTTGATTCTGAACCTCAGATTGCAAAAAAAGTGCAAATTCCTCCATGCTCATTACCCCTTTATCACCTTCTCCCTGCCTGCGAACGGAAACTGTATCACTATCTTGCTCCTTTTCACCAATGATAAGCAGATATGGAATTCGCTTTAACTCGCTATCTCTGATCTTCTTACCTATCTTTTCACTCCGCTCGTCAATCAGGGTGCGAATATCGTAATTTTTCAGGAAATTTGAAACTTTTTCTGCATAATCGTGATATTTTTCACTGATGGGCAAGATTATAGCCTGATCGGGAGTTAGCCACAATGGAAATTTTCCAGCTGTATGCTCGATGAGCACTGCAACAAAGCGCTCCATTGATCCGAAGGGTGCACGATGGATCATCACTGGCCGATGTTTCTGATTATCAGATCCGATATACTCCAGTTCAAATCTTTCTGGAAGGTTGTAATCCACCTGGATGGTACCCAGTTGCCACTTTCTGCCCAATGCGTCCTTCACTATAAAGTCAAGTTTGGGGCCATAAAATGCAGCCTCCCCGTACTCAACAATGGCATCCATTTTTTTGGCTTCCACGGCTTCAAGTATCGCTTTCTCTGCTTTTTCCCAGTTTTCGTCGGTACCGATGTATTTCTGCTTATCCTCCGGATCGCGAAGTGATATTTGAGTCACAAAGTCTGTAAAGTCTAAAGTCTTAAAGATGTATAAAATGATATCGATCACCTTGAGGAACTCCTCCTTAAGCTGGTCTGGCCTGCAGAAAATATGAGCATCATCCTGTGTAAAACCCCGCACCCTGGTCAGACCGTGAAGCTCTCCACTCTGTTCGTAACGGTAAACAGTACCGAATTCGGCCAGTCTCACAGGCAACTCCTTATAGGAACGGGGTTTCCATTTGTAGATCTCGCAATGGGCCGGACAGTTCATCGGTTTCAACAGAAACTCCTCACCCTCCTGGGGGGTATGAATGGGCTGAAAACTGTCCTTTCCGTATTTGGCATAGTGACCGGAAGTAACCCATAACTCTTTCAGCCCGATATGTGGAGTAATCACCGGTTCGTACCCGGTGTCGCGTTGCACTTTCTTTAAAAAGTTCTCCAGCCGCTCCCTCAATTGCGCCCCTTTGGGCAGCCAGAGAGGAAGTCCGGGTCCCACCCGTTGGGAGAATGTAAAGAGCTCCAGCTCTTTGCCCAGTTTCCGGTGATCACGCAGCTTTGCCTGTTCCAGCAGCTCCAGGTGTTCTTCCAACATCTTCTGCTTGGGGAAGGATACTCCGTAAATGCGTGTAAGTTGTTTACGTGTTTCATCCCCACGCCAGTATGCCCCTGCCACACTGAGCAATTTAATTGCCTTAATGGGTGCTGTATCGGCCAGGTGAGGTCCCCGGCAGAGGTCTGTGAATTCACCCTGATGGTAAAATGATATGGTTCCATCCTCCAGCTCTCCAATCAGCTCTGTCTTATAATCATCTCCTTTATCCCCGAAGAACTTCATGGCCTCCGCCTTGCTTACCTCTTTGCGCTGATAACCATTTTTCAGTGAAGCCAGCTCCTTCATTTTCTTCTCTATTCTTGGCAGGTCTCCGTCGGTAATGACCACTTCGTCGCCCGGATCCACATCATAATAGAAACCATTTTCAATGGCTGGTCCGATCCCGAATTTCGTACCTGGATAGAGGGATTCAATGGCCTCGGCCATCAAGTGTGCCGAAGAGTGCCAGAAGGCATGTTTGCCATCCGGATCATCCCATTTATTAAGCTTAATGGTGGCATCTTCCTCAATGGGACGGAAAAGGTCCCATAGGTCATCATTCACATTGATGGAAAGTACCTCACGGGCTAAACTGTTGCTCAGGCTTTTGGCAATATCCAGTCCCGATACTCCTGATTCAAATTGCCGTACCGATCCGTCCGGAAAAGTTATATTGATCATTCTCTATACATTTTCAAAAAACCTCGCAAAGATACAAAAACTAGGTGGATCTTAGAGGTTCTCAAGAATAAAATTGGTCATTCGGGTATAGAGATGAAAGGAGGTGTTCCCGCCATAGATGCCATGGTTCTTGTTTGGGTAAAACTGCATATCAAATTGTTTGTCAGCCTGTACCAGTGACTCCACGAAATCCATGGAATTCTGGTAATGTACATTGTCATCACCACTACCGTGTACCAAAAGGAATTTACCTTTCAAGCCCTCTGTAAAATTGATGGGTGAATTGTTGTCATACCCCTTCGGGTTCTCCTGGGGAGTGCGCATGAAACGCTCCGTATAGATGGTATCGTAATACCTCCAGTTGGTTACCGGAGCCACAGCGATCCCCATTTTAAAGGTCCCATTCCCTTTGGTAAGGCAGAGACTGGTCATGAATCCGCCGTAACTCCAGCCAAAGATGCCAATTCGATTTGCATCGATATACTTCTGCGACCCAAACCATTGAGCAGATTCAACCTGGTCGATGGTCTCCAGTTTCCCAAGGGTCAGATATGTGGCTTTTCTGAACTCCTCCCCACGGCCATTGGTCCCCCTGTTATCCACGCATGCGACAATATATCCCTGCTGTACAAGCATCTGGAACCAGGCGCCTCTACGTCCCCACGCATCGGTTACATTTTGCGATTCGGGCCCACCATAAACATACATAAACAGGGGATATTCTTTATCCGGATCGAAGTCAGCCGGCCTGATCATCCAGGCATTCAGTTCCTGCCCACTCTTTGTTGGTACTGTGAGGAATTCTGTGTTGGCAAAACCAAATTCGGCCATGGTACTTCTCAGTCCTTCATTGTTCTCCAATACCCTGATCAGTTTCCCTTTCTGGTTGTGCAGGGTGATGTGGGGAGGTGTGTTGGCCGATGAATGATTGAGTATGTAATATTTAAAAGTGGTGCTAAAACTGGCACTGTTGGTGCCGGACCGTGTACTTAGCTTTTGTTTATCTGATCCATCCAGTTTAATGGAATAGAGATGCCTTGAAATGGAGGATTCTTCATATGAGGAGTAATAGAGACACTCGTGCTTCTCATCATATCCCAGGAAGGATGCGATATCATAGTCACCGGAAGTGATGGGCCTGATCTTTCCATTGGTGAAATTATAGTGGTACAGGTGGAAATACCCATCCTTTTCGCTATTTAAAATAAAACTTTCATCATCGGGCAGGTATGTGACTGTATTGTCAGATGCTTCAGAGATATAGTATTTGTTCACCTCGGAGTATACAACTTTCGAATCACCAGATGCCGCGTTGGCATGCAGTATATCCAGCTGATTCTGCAGTCGGTTTAACCGCATGATGCTAAGAACTTCAGGATCTTTGGTCCATTTGATCCTTGGGATATACTGGTCTCTCTCTTCACCGATCTCCATGGGTATGGTTTTGCCTGAATTCATATCATATACCAGGATAGCGACCACCGAGTTATCCTCTCCGGCTTTCGGATACTTGAACTCATAACTCTCGGGGTAGAGGTTCCCGAACAGGGTCATGTGAAACTCCTGAACTTTTCTCTCGTCAAACCGGTAAAATGCGATCTTCTTACCATCGGGGGAC
>JAUVKN010000271.1 GCA_030596245.1 Bacteroidia bacterium
ATGGAGATCTACACCTATGTGGCCAGTTCAGCCGGCATAGATGGAAATCATGCCTTTGTGGGTGATTACGATGGTCGTTTCTCGGCAGTGGACCTGCTAGAACGGAGGGTGAGCTGGGTATTTGAGAACAAGGAGGCAAACCTGCCATTTATCGCTTCTCCGGCCATCTATGGAGATCATGTTTATATTGGGAACAGGGATAAGTTCATCTATTGCCTGAACAAAAAGAGTGGTCAGATGGTTTGGAAGTACAATACCGGAAGCAGGGTGGATGCTTCCACAGTTGTGGTTGGAAATAGATTGCTGGTTGCCAATATGAGGGGCGATCTGTTCCTGATGAACAGAAAGTCGGGGAAACCTGAATGGACCTATGAACTTGGTACCCCGGTTAATGCCAATCCGGCTGTGGTAAATAACCGTATTTATGTGGCAGGTGATGATGGAAGAGTATATTGTTTTGGAAAAAAATAGAATTATGAAGAATACACAAATGAGGATTATGCATATCATCCCTGGTTCCGGGGGGAGTTTTTATTGTGGAAACTGTCTCAGGGATGCAAAATATGTGGAAGCGATGAGGAAATCGGAACACATGGTGGTAAAACTTCCCATGTACCTTCCTCTGTTTGCCGATGAGCACGATCTGAGCCGGGAGATCCCGGTTTTTTACGGGGCCATCAGTATCTACCTGAAGCAACTTTTCCCCATTTTCAGAAAGGCACCGGCCTGGGTTGATCGCATGCTCAATTCAAAGCCCATGCTAAAACTGGCATCAAAATTTGCCGGATCTACACGGGCAAAGGGATTGGAAGAGATGACGGTCTCTATGTTGCTGGGAGAAGAGGGACAGCAGAAGGATGAGCTGGAGCGGATGGTGGACTGGATTGTGGAGAATTGTGAGCCGGATGTGATCCACCTCTCAAACGCACTTTTACTTGGATTGGCGAACCGGCTTTCCGAACGTATGCATGTGCCGGTAATCTGCTCCCTTCAGGATGAGGATGTGTGGGTGGATGTGATGAAACCCAGTGCACGGGAGAGTGTTTGGAAGATCATGTCAAATAAGGCTGAGAGCGTAAGTGCTTTCATCTCTGTGAGTGACTTTTATGCAGGAGTGATGAAACAGAAAATGGATATTCCCGACTCCAAGCTGAAAAGTGTGCATGTGGGGGTAGATCCGGCCGATTATACATTTAAGCCGGTGGGTGAGAAGAAGCGGAAAATTGGATTTGTTTCGCGAATGAGTCATGGGAATGGAACAGATATTTTGGTGGATGCCTTTATACTGTTGAAGCAAAAAGAGGAATTTGAAGATGTGGAGCTTGTGCTCACAGGTGGATCCACCGGCGACGACCGGAAATATTTATCTGAGATACGGGGAACCCTGAAGCGCAATCACCTGTTGAACCAGGTGGATTTCCATGAAGAGTTCGAGGAGGAAGGGTTGAGGGAGTTCCTTGAAAAAGTATCTGTGGTATCTGTACCTGTTCGCAATGGTGAAGCGTTTGGGATCTACCTGCTGGAGTGTATGGCTTCCGGTGTGCCGGTAGTTCAGCCTGCCCTGGGGGCATTCCCGGAGATTGTAAACCTGACCGGAGGAGGTATAATTTATGAATCTAATACCCCTGAGGCGTTGGCCGAATCGCTGGGAAAGATTCTGTCCCAACCTGAAGAGTTGGATCGCCTGAGCAGAAAAGGAAAAGAGGGGGTAGAAAAACATTTCCATATCGATATACAGGCCGAGCGTATGGTACAGGTATATAAGGAGGCCATTGGCTCTGTAGTTCCAGTTCAAGCCGGGGTTGAGGATTAAAATTACTGCAATCCATAGAATTTGATACAGGTATGCTTTTAAAACTTGAGAACATCAGCAAGGGATTCGGGAACCAAACCGACTCCACATTCCGCAAGGTGTTGGATGGACTTTCGCTTCATGTGAATGAGGGGGAATCCATTGCAATCCTGGGGCCTTCGGGATCCGGGAAGACCACGCTTTTGAACCTGATCGGCGGACTGGACCATCCTGACAGGGGTTCTGTTCAATTCAAGGGTGAGGAGATCACCGGCTATTCCACTTCTGAGATGGATCGGTTCAGGAATGAGAGCATCGGTTTTGTATTTCAGTTGCATCACCTGCTTCCACAATGCACGCTTCTCGAAAATGTGCTGATCCCCACCCTGGTGAACCAGGATAAAAGTGTAAGAAAAGAGAAGTATCAACGGGCCGAGGAGTTGATGAGAAGGGTAGGGATATGGGAGTACAAGAATAAAGTCCCGGGCAAACTTTCCGGAGGGGAGTGTCAGCGTGCTGCAGTAGTCAGGGCCATGATCAATCATCCTTCACTGTTGCTGGCCGATGAACCCACGGGTGCGCTTGACAGAGAAAATGTGGAAAACATGGCCGACCTGTTACTTGAACTGAACAGGGACGATGGAATTGCGCTGGTAGTGGTAACGCACTCTTTGGAGCTGGCCAAGCAGATGGATTCTACTTTTGAGTTGCGAAACGGAAAACTTGAAAAGGTCTGATCAACCGGAGGGCAACTAACAGATGAATGTTTCACGATTCATAAGAAATAACCTCACTTACTACTGGAAGAAGAACCTGTTGTTTGCGATGGGGATTGCCATCAGTGCAGCGGTTCTGACAGGTGCACTTATTGTGGGTGATTCGGTTGAATACAGTTTAAACCGGATTGTGAACAACCGTCTTGGAGAGGTGACCCATGTATTGAAAGCAGGAGACAGGTATTTCACCGGTGGGTTGACCCACAGGGTGGGTGAGCAACTGCAGGTTCCGGTCTCTTCCATTTTGTTACAGGAAGGAATTGCTGTGGCAGATGGAGGGCAGATGCGGATCAACCAAATTCAGGTGCTGGGTGTGGACCGGTCTTTTGACCAAATGGCTGCACAGGAGAATTATTTTAGTCTCCTTTCAGGTGACAGCATTTTTATCAGTCGAAATCTGGCAAACCGCCTCAATCTGTCTGCGGGTGAGGAGGTGTTGTTGCGGATTCAGAAAGCCAGTCTAATACCTTTGAATGCACCCTTTGTATCGGATGCAGAAAGTGTGGTACCCTTCAGGGCGGTCATCAAAGATATTGCAGATGAAGCGCAGCTGGGGAGGTTCAACCTGAAGGTATCCCAGACCTCTCCATTCAATGTATTCGTGTCACAATCAAGGCTCCAGGAGTTGATGGACTTTGATGGCGGGGTCAATATCATGCTGCTCCGGGCAGACGAAGATATGGATACCCATGAGATCCGTTCCGTCATCAGGGAGCAGTTTTCAGCCAGAGATGCAGGATTACAAATGGAAACTCTGGGAGATCTGGGTTTAATAGAAATAACCAGCGACCGTGTATTCATTGATGATGTTTTAATAGAACCTTTACAGAATGCCTCTGATTCGGCAATCGGAAGCCTCACCTATTTTGTGAACCAGTTTGTCTCTGACAAAGGATCCACTCCATACTCTTTTGTCTCCACACTACCCGACCACTGGCTTCGGTCGCACGAGATTATCATCAATACCTGGCTGGCAAATGATCTTTCTGCAGGCGTGGGAGATTCTATTGAAGTGTCATATTTTAGAGTGGGGCCGCTCCGGGAATTGATTGAAGAGACCACCAAATTTATGGTGAAATCAATTGTTCCCATGGAGGGGAGGTTTGGGGACAGGTCCCTGATGCCCAATTTGCCCGGACTTTCCGATGCAGGCAATTGCAGGGATTGGGATACGGGTGTGCCTATTGAACTGGAGAGCATCCGTGATAAGGATGAAGATTACTGGGACCAATATGGGGGAACACCCAAGGCATTTATCTCCACCTCAAAAGGGATGGAGATGTGGAAGAACCGGTTTGGGAGTTATACCGCTTTTCGATACGACGCTCACATGGAAGATCAGGCCTCTCTTGAAGCATCGGTTTTAAAGGATTTTGATCCGGAATCACTTGGATTCACACTGGAAGCCACAAGAACCAAAGGATTTGAGGCTGCAGGAGGAGGTGTCGATTTTAGCGAGCTGTTCGGTGGCCTCAGCTTTTTCTTACTGGTGGCCGGGATACTTCTCACCGTGTTGCTCTTCCTGCTGAACCTCGAGAGCCGCGAAGCACAATTGAATACACTGGTGTTCATGGGTATACCGGTGAAAATCATCAGGCGTATCATGTTGGTTGAAGGCATGTTGGTTGCCCTGGCAGGATCTGCTGCGGGAGTGGGGTTGGCTATCCTCTACAACCGGATGGTATTCCAGGCGCTAAACGGGGTTTGGAAGGATGTCATCCGCACCGATATGATGCATATCGATATCAGGGGAGCAACCCTTCTGACCGGACTGGCCCTTTCCATGATCATCTCTTTACTGGCCCTCTATTTTCCGCTGAACCGGATGTTAAAAAGACAATTCAGTGTTTACAAAGAGAAGAAAGCCAGGAAATTAAAATTCAAAGTTCCGCATCAAAGGAGCATGGCTGCTGCGTTTATCCTGCCAGGTGTTGCTGCACTTGGACTGATTGTTTCGCAGCTGATGCGCATGGAGGTGGTGAATGCGCCACTCTTTTTTGCGGCTGGCGGATTATTGCTGGTGTCGGCGGTTTTCTTTTTCATCTGGTACCTGGGGAGGCTGCAGCAACCTGTCTCCACTGAGCTACAACTGGTAAGGTTGAGTTGGAAAAATGCACTCAGGAACAGGACCAGGAGCATCAGCATTGTGATTCTTTTTGCAATTGGGGCCTTCCTGGTGGTCTCCACAGGAGGTAATCGAAAGGATCTGGTCAGCAATTCAGAGGACCTGTCCAGTGGAACAGGAGGATTCCTCTACTATGCCGAATCTACTGTACCATTCCTTCTGCAACTCAACAATCCGGAGGTGAAGTATGAATACGGACTGGGAGAGGGCTACTCGTTTGTGCAGTTTAGAAAGGCAGAAGGGGATGATGCCAGCTGCCTGAATCTGAATAAGATCATTAACCCACAAGTGCTGGGTGTAGATCCTGGTATGTTGGAAGGAAGATACTCCTTTGTCACCAGTACGGACCTCCTGGATGAAGAGCAACCGTGGAGCTCTCTTGAGAAGGAACTTCCCGGAGGTCTGATTCCGGCCGTTATGGATGAAACAGCCATCAAATGGGGACTTGGACTGAAGGTGGGGGATACCCTGCATTATGTGAATTCCAATGGAGGGACCATGGAGTTGTTATTGATTGGGGGATTGGCCCCTTCGGTATTCCAGGGCAATGTGATCATCTCCAACAACAGGTTCCTGGAGCAGTTTCCCGAAAGCAGCGGCACACATATTTTTCTGGTGGAAGGAGCGATGGCTGATACGGCACTGATACGTTCGGAGATTGGTCGTGGATTAAGGGACCTGGGGTGGGATATGCAACTGACAGCTACCAGGCTGGCAGAATTTAATTCGGTGACAAACACATATCTCTCTATATTCCTTGTGCTGGGAGCTTTAGGTTTGCTGGTTGGAACATTTGGGCTGGTTGTGGTACTCTCCAGGAGCATGCTTGAGCGCAGGCAGGAGATTGCACTGCTGAAGGCAGTAGGCTATAGCAGGAAAAGCATAAGGAGGCTTGTTGTGAAAGAGTATATGTTCCTGCTGCAGGCAGGCATTGGAACAGGGTTCCTTTCGGCCATTATTGCCACCCTGCCATCCATTCTGAGTCCAAATACAGATACATCTTTTAT
>JAUVKN010000189.1 GCA_030596245.1 Bacteroidia bacterium
CACAAATGGCGCAGATAATTTCCGTTCTACGTCCGTCAGCATCAGTCTTTCTCTTTACTGCCCCCTCGATTTCGTCATCAAAACTAGGCCAACCACAATGACCGTCAAATTTATCGTCCGATTTGTAAAGTGGGGCATTGCATTGCCGGCACACATAAACACCCTTCTCCTTATGATCCACAAACTTGCCAGTCCAGGGTCTCTCTGTCCCTTTCTTCAATATAACATACTCCTCAAATTCAGATAATTTGTTATAATCTTCAGGAATCATAATGGTCTTTTTAACAGTTTTCTTTTGTGAATTGGCCTCCTGTCCTGCCATAGCGGTTGATAAGCTCAACAAACACAGTATCACTATTGCTTTCATCTTCAATTCCACCGGCCTGCTATTTCCTGGTTGCAATGGGGACATTTGCCGTTGGTGATCTGAATATCTGCAATGGTATATCCTGAACGATCGATCAGTTTTTCATGGCATTGGGGACAGCTGGTATCTGTGGCATTGGTTCCGGGTACATTTCCGATATAGACGAATTTCAGACCTTCGGCCAAAGCAATATCTTTGGCTTTTTCTAAAGTGTTTACGGGAGTAGCAGGCAGACGTTGAAGCTTGTATTGCGGATGGAACCGGCTAAAATGTAACGGAGTGTCATCAAACCCATTCTGTGTCAACCATCCGCACATTTTCTTGATCATCTCCAGATCATCGGTCCAGGAGGGTATCACCAGGTTGGTGATCTCCAGCCAGACTCCTTCATCTTTCAGGGTTTTGAGGCTTGAAAGAATGGGTTCGAGCTTACCGGCAGTGAGCTTAAGGTATATGGAATCATCAATTGATTTTAGGTCGATGTTGGCAGCATCAATGACTTTGCAGAGATTTACAAGGGGTTCCTTATTGATGAACCCGTTTGAAACAAAGACGTTCTTGATACCTGCATCGTGGGCTAACTTTCCAGAGTCAAACAGATATTCATAGAAGGTGATAGGTTCCGAATAGGTATAAGCGATACTGGCACAGTTGTACTTGAGTGCCTGGGCTACCACTTTGTCAGGCATCAGATCGTAGTTCTGGGTCTGTTCGGGAGATGATTGGGAGATGGTCCAGTTCTGGCAATTCAGACAGGCCAGGTTGCATCCGGCGGTGGCAATGGAAAAGGCATCAGATCCCGGATAAAAATGGTAAAGTGGTTTCTTCTCGATGGGATCGATGTGGATGGCACAGGGATTTCCATAGGCAATGGTATAGAGTTTACCATTGTAAACTTTGCGGTTATGGCAATCACTCATTTCACCTTCACCAAGGGTACACTCATTGGGACAGATCTGACATCGGATCCCCCTGGGAGTATCCACCTGGTACATGGCCAGACGGCTCCATTTCCATGGTTTGTCGGGAGTTCCAGCTATAGAATCCAAGGGACAGATCACTGTTCCTGCTGCTCCGCAAATACCGGTTTTCAAAAACGTTCGTTTATCCATCACGTACTTCCTTCAACGCCAGCGTGTAAGTATATAGAGTCCGGTGGCCACATTGATACCGCAGAACAATATAAAGGTATTTGTAACGCCGATCAAGGGTAGAATAAATATTACAGGTATAAAGGTTCCCAGGGCAGCACCGGCAAGATCGGCACTGTAAAGTCTGCCAATTCCCGAGGATCCACTCTCAGCCGATAGGGCAAGGGAGATGCCATACACCGATCCGACAATCATTCCAGGAATGAAATTCAACAACCCAATAACAAGCTGACCGGAGAGTCGGTGGTTAAAAATTTGATCAGTTTTTAACAGGATGACTCCGGCGGCAGCCACAATGGCCATCATCCATAACAATCCAGTTAATTTTGAGAGAGATGGAGTTTGAAAAACGGGTTTCCACGATAAAGTACCTGCCACAATGCCTGCCATGAAAATGGTGATCATAACAGGTGCCACTATGTATGCAAAACCATAAAGTGATTGAACTACAATGATCAGGAGGATCTGGATCCCCGCTCCTGTGAATCCGGTCATGTACATAGCTGCTTTCTGTGGTCGATAGGAAAGAAGAAGCACGAAAAAAATCAAGAAGCTCAAAATTCCGGTGACAATTAAAGAATGACTACCCATTCTTGATTCCAGGCTGGTGAGGTTGGCGAAGAATAGCCTTGGCCTCAGATCACTGTTAATTTCTGAAGGCTCCAATTTGATTCGCTCCAGCAACTGTTCAGCATCAAATGTAAGGTGAGTGACATCGAGATAATCGGGATGCACGTATGTTGTTTGAATCTGGTGTTTACCAAGGAGTGAAGGGAAATCCAGAGAGAGTGGCTTATCCGAGGCCAGGAAATAGGTGGCGTAGCCGGGCACAATGGTCACATGATCAAAAACCTGAGTCAGGGTATGATAATTAATGCTTAATACTTTGCTTCCAGGATCATTCACATAGTTCCCTCCTGTGGTGAGTTGCATACAGAAGATACCCTCTTTTGAGAGATGTTCCTTTACCAGCTCATAGAATTCCTCGGTAAAGTATCTGTTCCAACCGATGGTCATCGGATCAGCCGCAGCCGATATGATCACATCGTATTTCACACCATCGGCCCTCAGAAGCCAGCTTCTTCCATCCAGCGGGATGAAGTTGAAATTGCGCTTATGGAAAGAGGTGATGTATTTACTTCCAAGTCGGTATATAGCTGGATCTGCCTCACAATAATCAAATATTAGAGGCTTGTATTTGAGCACCTCCGACGCATTTCCTGAAAGGCCGCCACCCAGAAGAAGGAATGATCGTGGAGCTGGATGTTGCAGGGCGGGGTAGTGTACAATCTCTTCTGACCGGGCAAGATCAGAGGAAGAAAGAATGGGATTTCGGTCAAGGTACCCGGTGATTTGTCCGTCTTTCTCAGTAAATGTCAAATTTCCATAGGGTGTATCCATTGTTTCCAGGATGGATTCACTTTTATACCGCAATCCCTCCAGGGTATTTCTGTTTTTGGGAAACAGGAGTATGGTGAAAATAAGGGCCCCCGTTAGCAGGAACAAAGTCCTTTTTATAAGCTTTGAGGGATACCCAAAGATCAGGATCACAGTCAGGGTGGAAGCAAAAAGCAGGAAAGCAAGAACCTGTATGTTATCGAAAAAGAAGACCAGGATCAAGCCGAAAACAACGCCACCAACAAGAGATCCAAGAGAATCAAGCATGTAATAAGTAGTATCAACTCTGCTACTTATTACAGCCCTTGAAATGTAGGCAAACAAAAAGCCTGAAACCAGCGTAAATAATCCGATTAGCAAAACCATATAGGTGATGGAAACGATCATACCAGGTTCATAGCCAGGGAGGAAGATATACCTGTTTACCAGGATTAGAAGCATGTACACAATGAGGGGAGATCCACCCAAAGTCAGCACAATTTTTAGTACAGATGCTCTGGAGATTTGTGCCTTGTAGCCCGAGCCGGCCCAGGCTCCTGCAGCTGTAAGTATCATCCACGATGCCAGGAAGACCCCAATCACCAGTTCATTTCCATGAAAAGTTTTAATAAACTCTCTCATTAATACCAGCTGGGCCATGATGCTGATAAATCCGAGCATTGCAAAGAGTAGCTTTACCTGAAGGGAAGTGAGTACCAGGTGGGGTGTTAATTTGGGATGATCAGCCATGTTCGGAGTCCGGGAAATCAACTTTTTAAAATAGCCCAGATGCCATGAAAGATGGAAGAATGACACAAACACAAATCCGATGCCCAGGTCCACATGCCATTGAAACGCACTTTCAATCCAGGATATATCCAACTTGTAGTTGACTTTCACAGCCAGTAAAATTCCCAGTAATCCTGTTGAAAGAAAAAAAAGCAGCAAAAGTGCATTCCATATCCTCTTGTGGTTTGCACTGGAGTGGAGTTGCATGCGAACCGACAACAGGCTCACCACGTAAAAGAGCATGAGTAATAAACCGATTGAAAACAGATGGTAAGGTCCCAGGGTCATTTTCTTTTTTCTTCACCGAACACAATGGCCTCATAAACATAGAGATCGGCATCTTTCCAGCCATCCCAACCAATACCCGCCTTTTCCCGGGCACAATGTCCAAGGAACTCTTCAGCACTCCATCCTCTCCCGGTAGCCACCTGAGGAAGGTATGTGCCCGATTTGCCATCCTTGATCATATATATTCCATGCCGTCCCAGCTGGAATTCTTCAATGGTATTGATCTTTTGCATGGGTGTGAGCACCGATATTTCTATATCAATGTATTTCAATTCTGTGGGATCAACGGGAGCAAAACGTTGGTCACGGAGCGCCGCAGCCAGGGTCATCTCCTGAACCATCATAAAAAGAGGTTTTGAAGGAGAGAAGTTGCCGATACAACCACGCAATCTCCCTCCAATGTAGAGACTTACAAATACTCCTGCAGGTTCTTTTAATAGTCCCGAAATGTTGGTTGCAGGAACATCAAATATTTTTTCCGATTGTAGATATATTTCCAGAGTATTCCGGGAAATGTCCAGCAGCGTCTGTTTATCCCGGTCTTCAAGGGTAAAATCCGGAGGTTTTTGTGGTAATTGATGACCTGCAATGGCCCAGTATCCAACCACACGCTCTTTGTCGCCAATGGGTGAGTCACCAGAATTTCGGTAGAGAATAGGAGATATTTCCATATTCTCATTGCGTTCAGACATATAGAGCATGGTCAAAATGGAACTCCAGGCGCAACAGGGAGTGGAAAGATTTTTAATTGGCTCCCGGCTGATTTTTCTCATGGTGGTATAAAAGAGCTCAGGGTCCTTTTTGAAAATGGCATCTCCGGTGAGTCCGTCAATTCTCTTAGCATCCTTATAATTGGGGTAATGAGAGAAATCTGAACTGATGATAAAGAGATTCTCCGGCAGGAAATAGGGGAGAAGTGCTGCGGCCAGATCCCGTGCTGCAGCAACGGATGATGAACCCATCACAATGGGAACAATGGGAGGGGTATTATTGAAATGGTACTGAATAAAGGGTACCTGGACCTCAATGCTATGTTCTCTGTCGTGAGCCTGTTTATAGAAGAAGATAGTCTTATTGTCATTAATAAGGGAATTGGCGATTTCCCGGTTGACCCGTGCTTCGCCCAGAGGAGTCAAATAATTTCCGGATGAATAGACAGAAGCGCCATTGAACTGTTCCCTGTGTGATGAAGCAATGATGAAAATATTGCTGTAACTCGCATCCTCCGGAATGCTCTTATATCCCGATGCAGCTACGATTCCTGAATAGGAATATCCTGCATGGGGAACAATCAGGGTCTGGATTTTTCCTTCCAGCAGGACTGGTTTGGCTTGAGAAAAAAGTTCTTTCAGTGTTGATTCCAGGGCTTGCTTTCCAGCTGGATAAAAGGTGCCTGCCACAGCGGGTTGTCTGTTAAGGGGCTTCGAGAGTTCCTGAGCTGACAGAAGTGTTGATGTTGAAGCCGTCAGTGCGGTAAAAAAAACCAATTGGATAAGTAGGTGCCGTATCATCAATGCTGGTTATAGAACAAAATTAGGGAAAAGATATCTAATTGTAGCAGAAATCATATCTTCAACATCAGTAATGACGAATGTATAAGCACTCTGATATGCAACATAACTATGATTACATCATTGTAGGCTCAGGTTTTGGAGGATCGGTTTCAGCCCTGCGGTTATCGGAAAAGGGATATAAAGTTCTGGTAATTGAAAAAGGTAAACGATGGGATCCGCAGCAGTTTCCCAAAACCAACTGGAATCTTAGAAAATGGATGTGGTTGCCCCTGTTCCGGTTCCATGGTATTTTCAAAATGACCCTCATGCGTCATGTGGGAATTCTGAGTGGTGTAGGAGTTGGCGGAGGATCCCTGGTTTATGCCAATACATTACCCCGTCCCGAGGATGCTTTCTTTCATTCCGGGAGTTGGTCGGGTTTGGCTGACTGGAAAAAAGAGCTTGAACCTCATTATTTGGAGGCTGAGCGGATGCTGGGAGCTACAGAGAATCCAGGTTTATACGATTCAGATGAAGCTTTGAAAGAGCTGGCCAGGAGTTATGGTAAACACGACCGTTTTGAACCTACCAGGGTGGGGGTTTTCTTTGGTGAACCGGAAGTGACGGTTCCGGATCCCTATTTTGATGGAGAGGGTCCGGAACGTACCGGTTGTACATTCTGCGGTGCCTGCATGACCGGATGCCGGTATAATGCAAAGAATTCATTGGATAAGAATTACCTCTTTCTGGCAGAGAAGAGAGGGGCTTCAGTGTTGGCAGGAAAAAAGGTGATCCGAGTACAATCATTGGATGGTATGAATGGAAAGGAGGGGTACCTGGTGACCATGAAGGATTCCACCAGGCTTTTTAAACGCAAATCACTCTACTCTTCAAAGGGAGTGATCCTGGCCGGGGGTGTCCTGGGTACAGTCAGGTTGTTGCTCAATCTGAAAAGGCGGCACCTTGAGGGACTTAGTGATATGGTTGGTAACCATATCCGGACCAATAACGAGAGCCTGGTACTGGTACATTCCAGACAAAAGGAGAAAGACTTTTCAAAAGGAGTGGCCATTGGTTCCATTTTTCCTCCCGATAAGGATACTCATCTGGAAGCAGTGCGCTATGGAAGTGGTTCCGGATTCTGGAAAATGTTGGGTGTCCCTCTTACACATGGCAGAAGTGTGATGGGACGAATTATGAAGTTGCTGGGGAGACTGATTACCCGACCAATTCCCTGGTTAAGGATATATTTCAGTAAAAATTTTGCAGAGGAGTCGATCATCCTTTTATTTATGCAACATCTGGAGAGTACACTCAGGTTCAGGCCAGGCCTGTTTAATATGCGGACAGTATTATCTTCAGGTTCTCCACCCTCTGCGTTTATACCTTTAGCAAAGGAGCTGGCCGAGGCAACCTCCAAAGGGGTTGAAGGGACTCCATGTGTAATGGCTACTGAGGCCCTTACCGGAACACCTACAACAGCTCATATCCTGGGTGGATGTGTGATAGGTGAGAATCAAGGAGACGGAGTCGTTAACAAGGATCAGCAGATTTTTGGTTATCAAAATCTTTATGTTTGCGATGGGAGCGCTATTTCATCCAATCCGGGCGTTAATCCGGCCCTGACCATTACAGCAATGACTGAAAGGGTCATGAGCAAGATTCCAGGTAAAAAATAGTTTGTATATTGATCTTCCTAAGAAAAAAAGAATCAATCATGAGGAGTGAACGAAAACACCAGGCGTGGAATTTTTGGTCAGCCTTTGCCTTTTTCGGACTGATAGTACTCGTAGGTTATTTACTTGAGAAAAAGGGGATTAATATTGAAGAAATTACCCTCAAGGAGTCCATTGTAATCATCCTGGCTTCCTACAGGATGACCCGGATCCTGGTGTTTGAGAAAATCTTTAAATATTTCAGGGATGTCCTGAAGAAAAGGGAAGATCTTTACCTTATTGGTACTCTGAGCTCCATTATTACCTGTCCCTGGTGTGCAGGAGTTTGGGTAACCCTAACCATTATTGTTTTCTATTATATTGTTCCATTTGGAAATCTGCTGGCATATGTACTGGCCCTGGCAGGTATTGCCTCAATTGTGATCCTCTATTCCAATATGATGCATATGAAAACAGAGCATAAACAGAGAATACATAGGAAGCAAAAGGGTACACATGACGACGATTTCAACTAAAGAAAGAACAGCGCTACTACTCGTACCGTAAAGCATCCACAGGATTTCGACGGGCTGTTTTCCAGGTCAGCCCCAGCGTAATCAAAGTTTGAAAAAGTACAATCATCACGACACTTAAGGCAAAGATCCACCAGTACAAAGGGATTCTAATGGAATAATCATTCAACCAATTGTTCAGGTATATCCAGCTCAGTGGCACGGCAATCAAAGATGCGATGGCAGTCCATTTCAATGTAGAAGCATAAATCAATGTCATCATATTGGACGTTGAACCACCCATAACCTTTCTGATTCCGATCTCTTTGGAACGGCTTACAATGTTGTGGGAGACAAGTGCAAAGATTCCCAGCAGCACGATAATCACAGACAATATGGAACCCGTCCCCAGGATATATTGTAACCGTTCCTCACCTCTGTAATAACCTTCATAGAGTTCACTCGCAAAACTATTAACCATGATATACGCTTCATCAAAA